>JAYFPL010000057.1:0-3899 GCA_034927775.1 Anaerovorax sp.
TGAATCCTCTAAAGGTTCTTCTTCATTCATGCTCCCATAATCTCGTATCTTTAAAGTTAGCAGCATCGAACTCGGCATATTTGCTTCCGTAAAATCCACCGTCAATTGCCGCAACTCACCATTTTTACTGTCAAAGGAATCTGAAGATATAGAATAACCCTCAAAATTATTTCCATTAATGTCTCTTATTTCAGGTGTAACATCTATATTAGAATAAATGCTTGAATCAAGAGTATAGAAAATAGCGAGTTGTTTTTGATCAACAATAACATACTCTACTCTTGCTGTCATTTTATTGTTTCTTTGTTCCATCTCGATTGGCTGAACGTATTCATTTTCAACTGCAGCAGCTAATGAAGGGGATGATGCTACAAATTGAGCCAAGTCTTTAATCAATGGAATTTTACCACAAGCATAAGCAAAAGTAATGGAGCAATTTACAAATATAGTAAAAAGAATCAAAAAAGATGCTATGCTGCTAATTGGAAGAATAAGAAAATGACTTCTTCGCTTATTCCTTAGTTTACTTTCTGCTCTTATAAGTGTATATTCAAGCTCAACAGGGCTATCATCCAACTCATTTAAGAGTTCAAAATATTCGTCTTTTCGATTCACAGTGCTTCCTCCTCCTCTGATAAATCAAGTTTCAAAAGCTCTAGGGCCCGACGCTGTCTAGTAACAACCGTTCCCTGTGGTATATTCAGGCTTTCTGCAGTCTGAGTCAATGTAAATCCTGAAAAATATCTTAATATCACTACCATACGCAAATCTGTCGGAAGCTTCCCTATTGCTTCCTTAAGAGGCAGAACATCGTAATTGTACTCCTCGTTTCCTTCCTCCGGCAGATATTCCATTGGATGTACTCGAGTCAGTCTTTTTAATTCTTTTTTACATTCATTGATTAAGATTCGTGTAAGCCATGTATCAAAATATTCAGGTTGTCTTAGCTGATTAAGGGCCTTCAATCCCTTATAAACGGTTTCGTCTACCGCTTCTAATGCACTTGCTTCATTACCAAGATATAAATATGCTGTTCGATAAAGTCGCTTTTTTAATAGCTCTATACGAGCAGCAAACTCATTTTTGTCCATCACGCAAGGGCTCCTTTCTAGTTTGAATCAGAATTCCGTTCTAATATTAGATTAATTACTGCAAGGTTTTGATTTCATTTTTAAGGATTTTTTTTAATATTTTTATGATTCTTGTATTTATAACTCTCTTATTTCATCTATTTATATTATTTAATAAAAAAGCGCCACCTTAAAGCAGCACTTTTTTTATAAATTAACGTTCCGATAAATATTTCTTTACTCCATTCCATGCATTACCTCTGCACGATTTAATGATATCCGTTTCCTGATCCTCAACATTAATATGACTTATTTTTTTAAGATCAAAACCATTTTTAAAAATAATAGATCCAGCTATTTTAGGAAACAGAGCATTATTAGGACAACCGTAAATACACTTCAAACAAAGATGGCATTTTGAATCAAAATGCGGTATACCATTTTTCATAGTAATATTACCTGCCGGACAGTTTTGGCTGCACCAACCACATCCACTGCACTCATTTGTTACTTGAATGCTTTTTCCAATCCATTTTGCGCCATACGTTTCAATTCTTCCGCAGAACGTGAAAAAACGATCAATAAAATAAGGAGTCGTTCTATTATCGATACCATTTAATATATCCTCTACAATTTTTAATACCTTATCAGGCAAAACTTGTATCAGTAATGGTGCAAGAGACTCAGGTGTTGGTATGATACAATTGGAAGGCATCACAAGCATTTTTTCATAGCATATATGGTACCCCTTATCTTCAAGCAATTTGATACTTTTTAATCTACATGCAGTGTTAGGTATAATCTCGCCTCCGCCAGATACAGAAATAACAGCTGCATGCGTTCCATTTACCGTGTCCATATCTCGAATCCATTGATAAACCATATCCGGAGCATTCATTGCATGGACGGGAAAAATTAATAATAGAAAATCATGTTTTTGAGATGAATACTCCATCTTATATGTAATTTTTTCAGTAAATGTGAAGCACTTTTTTTCCATAAATGCTTCCGAAAAGCAATTTGCAACTTTTTCGGTACAGCCCGTACCTGTGTAATAAACAATTTTTAAACGATTGTATTTATTTTCACACGGATTCATTTCCTTACTTCCTTTATCTATTTAATTTTGTTTCGTCCATTCACGACACTTTTCAATTTTTATCATTGGATCATATCCTTGATCTTTTCCCATATTTGATAACATTTCACATGGAAACACATCACATTCACCACAGTGATTGAAACCTTTATTTTCACAGCATGATTTGACTTTGCATTCTCCACCCCAAAACGGCTTATCCATATCCGGACATCCCTTACAATTTACTGCCTCTCTTCTATCACACGTATTACAACAAACTCCACAACGTGATTCAAACATACCCTATTCTCCTTTTGAATAATTTTTCTTTTTCATTTTAACACACTTTTTACCATTTTAAAAAAGAAACAGTAATATTTATTTTTCAATAACATTCAATTTTATAAATGAATACAAAAGAGCATCATCGATGATTACGATGACGCTCTAATTACATCCTTATAGAAAGTACCCTTAACTTATACCCCTTAATCTTAATTTAATTTTGAAGCAACGCACCCATAGGTTTTGGCAATTCTTTATCGTCGATTCGATTCATACGACAAAAATATTCTAAAAAGCGCTGAGCAAACTCTTTCTCCTCCTGATTCTTTTTCAGCGAAACAATATCGCTTAGAATCTGAGCCATCCAAATATTATTAAAATATCGGTACTTTCCAGCATTCCATGTTATATTATTAGGATATTTTTCATTTAAATAATAATTCCAAAAAAGCAATTGATCCGACTCTTCTTTAGAAAGCTGCAGTCTGTACTGTGAATCAGCAGGAACATATCCGTCTTCACATAGTTTACCGATAAAAGATTCATCTACCATAAAAACGCCTATGATAGAGCGATCTTTTTCAGACATATTCGAATTTCTAGCTGTTAAAAGGCAAGCACTATTTTTATTAAGACGAATTGGCCGATTTGGCTGCCCTTTTTTGCTTCCACTCTTAGCCACACCTGTAAAAACTTTCCAATCAGTAAATATCTTATCATAATCTTTTTCTTCGCACCAAAAAACTGCCTGTGAACTCGGATGAACTTTAAAATTTTCCATAAATCTTTCTCGCTCTAAGAGAAGTTGCTGTTCTTTCCGTTGTATTTCTCTTTCTTTTTCAATTATCAATGCTTCCTGCTCAAGTTCCTCTTGCTTTTTCTGTATCATTTTACTTACTGAATTAGCTGCTTTTGGATCCGTTAAAGTTAAAAATCTTCCAAAAGCATCAGGAAAAAGAAATTTTTTGTTTCCTGATTTAAAATTTATTTCTATACGAGAATCCGTGTATTTTACTACACTCCCTTTTCCAAAACTCTTATGCAAAACTTGTTTATTGAGTAGATTCATTTCTCTGCCCCCCTATATCTTCCATATCCTCTCTTATAGAATATATATTACCATAAACAAAAAAATAAATCAAATTTTTATTGACAAGAATATTTATTTGGGTGTAAAATAAAATTTTATTTTATTTTATATATAAAACGTAGATGAATCAACTCTTTTTCGGCGATAAAAAAGGAACATTTCTCTTTTTCTGAGATAAAACCATTTTTTTTATAAAATTCTTTACTTTTTAAATTTTCTTCCAAAACCCATAAAAATACTTTATTAAAGCCCATATATTCCAGGTCGTTCAAAGCATTTTTTATAAGTTTTGTCCCATAACCTTTGCCATAATATTGAGGTAACATATACAAAGAAACAATTTCTCCCCAATCTTCGAATTTTTCATCTCTTG
>JAYFPL010000146.1:0-17983 GCA_034927775.1 Anaerovorax sp.
TCCCCCACCAGCTGCAAATATCGGAAACCCCGCAAGCCCCGCTGCAACATAAACGGCTACTGAAATCATTCCCAGTTTTGACCCTAAAATCATTCCTGCTAACAGAACAAAAAGAAATTGTAATGTAAAATAATCCATAAAAGGTACAGGTATTTGAATAAATGCTCCAACTGCAATTAATGCAGAAAACAAAGAACATAGTACTAATTTTTTAGTTTTAATTTTATTCGCAAATGTCATTTAATTTACTCCTTATAGAAACATCTTTATTTCTTTGCCGGCAATTTTTCTTATTATAATATGAAAAGAGCCTATTGTAAACTATTTTTAAAATTTAGTTTACAATAGACTCTTGAAACCAATGATTTTTATTTACTACTTGGTGCTCTTAGACCCTGCAGCATTGCAAATTCAGATTCATAGTGAATGTCAACAATGGAAGCCGGATCTATTTTAATATGCCAAATATCATCCAAATCAATTTTAAGTAAATAGGACAATGCGGATCGAATTACCATGGAATGGGTAACGAATACTGCAGTTTGATCTTTTGAATGTTTTTGAAAAATTTCTTCTAAAAACAGTTTCACTCGATCTCGCACCATTTTAAAAGATTCTCCCTGCGGAATCACATAATGAGTATAATTATTTATTAAAGAATTGTACTCTTTTTCATACTTTTTCTTCGCCTCTTCATTTGACATGTTTTCAAAAATTCCACAATGCATCTCAAGGATTCTCTCTTCAAAGCAAATATCTGTAAAATTATGGTCCTTTGCAATCTGCTCTGCTAAAAATGTTGTTCTTTTTAAAGGACTTGCATACATCACATCGAAATCCAAATTTCTCATCTGCTCTACTACCCATAAAATACTGGTTCTCCCTGCTTCAGAATAATCGGATTCACTTCTGCCATAAATTAATTTGTTCACGTTCGCCTGCGTTTCTGGATGCCGAATAAATATCAATCTCATGTATGTCCTCCCTATACTATATCTTTTAAAGTTATTTTCATAATAAATGAATTCTTTCCTACTATCATATCGGCTGGCACACTTTTTTTCAACTCAATAAAAATAATGGGGATGTAAGATATCTTACACCACCCATTCTTTTTGTTTATAGAGTTTCAGTCCAGACGATAAAGAGAAAATTCCACCACTTAATAACAGTACCGCATAAAAACTTATGCCTCTGGTTAAAAGCATTGCCGGTAATAAAAAGCTTGGTGTAAATAGCATTCCGAAAAGTAAGAGAAAGACACTTTCACTTACTCCTACAGAACCCGGTAACGGAAGCGCTGAAACAGCAACGGTTAAAATTGCCTGCATCGCTACCATCTGTAATGCCGTATGTCCTTTCAATCCTAAGGAAAGATATACGAAAAACGGTACTAAATATAATAGCGTCAATCGAATCATTGTAATTATAAATAATTTTCCAATCAACCACGAATGATTACGGACATACATTGCACCTGCTTCATATTCAGAAAATAGCTTGTCCATTTTTTCTTGCCAAACATTTATTTTTCTGCATACTTTAATATAGTAAAGACCTTTTAAAATGGTATCTGAACATTCACGTAGCCGTTTTGGAAAAAATAAAGCCAATAAAATTAACATAACGCAAATAACATTAATTGCTGTACTCAGTAAAAGAAGCCATTTAATCTGCACAACAGATTGTGCTAAAAAATGATATTCCAAAGCATACATTAATACGCCATAAACAAGCATAGAAATCTGATAGACACTGCTGATCAATAGTAAAGTAATCATCGAATGTGAAACGCTACATCGATCTTTTGCCATAAAATAAATCTGCGCCGGCTGTCCGCCTGATGCAGATGGTGTAATGCCACTAAAATAGAAACCAACAAATGCATATCCTATGCATCGTGAAATAGGTGGCTTTTCACCCATACGATGCATCGTAGCTTTGATACAAACGCCTTCTAAAATTACATAAATCACCATAATCGAAAAACCCAGTAATAAATAAGAGACATTTGCCTGTAAGATTGCCGCCGTCATCTCCTTAAGAGGAGCTTTTCGCAGTAAAATATAGAATGTAGCTCCGATTAATAACAAGGTTACTCCCAAGAAAACGGTCGGATTTTTTTTCATGACACCCAATCTCCTTTTCCAATCTGAATCTTTGAACGAATCCCCTGTTCCTCGCGTTTTAATATATATTCCACTGCATTCCGATCAAATTGCTCTTTTAGTATTTTAATATTTAACTTCATTCGTTCTAAATTAGTCTCATCCTGCATTGTCTTCTTGATTAATGAAAGACACTCTTCTTCTTTGCCGCTAATCACGGTTCCCACATGATTTCGTAAAACAAAACGCATATTATTTACTTCCTGCTGCAAAAATGGACGAAACAATAAAAGCGGCTTTTCGCACGTAAGTGCTTCAAAAACACTGATTCCCCCCGGTTTCGTCATAATAACATCAGCATCATTCATGTACATTGCAACATTTTTTGTATAAGAAACTGCTTCTATGTTCTCATATCTTCCATTTATGAGATTAAATAATTTCTTATTGTTTCCTGTAATCACTGTTGTATGTACCCCATCAAGAGCATTCAGCCCTTCATAAAATTCTTTTGTCTTAGGCAAAAGTCCTAATCCGCCGCCCATAACCAATAAATGTTTTGAGGATTTTTGTCTTAATTTACTATTTACCTTTTTCTCATCAAAATCATGTGTGATGTTATGAAAGGCTTTTCTTACCGGGATCCCCGTTACAAAAATCTTCTCTTCATAAACCCCTTTTAATAACAACATTCGTTTTACTAATTTACTTCCAACTAAATAATAATTGGTATTTTTATGAATCCACTCTTCATGACTGCTAATATCCGTAATACACGTTACTAATGTAAAACCGGCATTAACTTCTTCCTTATACCAAGATACCAATCTGGAACAAAGCGGTAACGTCGATATGATGACATCCGGCTGCGTTTCCGAAAAAAGATTCTGTAGTTTCTTTTTAAAAAATCGGCACCAAAAAGAAGTCTCCTTAATATTCTTATGATTTGTTTGTTTGTAAATTAAATTGTAAAACGAATTTCCACTTTTCGCTACCAATGCAAATGTTTTATAAATACTTTCTGCATACTCCGGCATCGTATACTCAAAAATATCCGAACAAGCAATGTTTGCTGCCGGATATTTTTCAATAATCTCTTCCTTCAGTGCTTGGGCCACAGCATTGTGGCCCATCCCAAATTTCCCCGTTAGAATTAATACGTTCATTTTTCCCCCTAATATCCTTCTTTATCTCTTGTATCCTTTTACCCTTTATATCTTGTTTTTTCTTTTGCTTCTCTTTCCCTTTTCCCTTACAAAGATAGTATGCCATCCTTTTGTTAATTGCCCCTTAACAAAATCTTACGATTTTTTTAATTTTCTTGACTGGATGGTTCAAAATTAAGTTTGATATCTCCTGCACCAGCATTTAAATCTATTTTATTTTCAACATTTTTATTAACAGAACTTCCGCTCTTTATTTTTTTCCCATCTACATAAATAGTTCCTAAATCCACGTCAACGTCATAAGAATAGTTTTCTCTTGAGTCTAATACTTGTAAAACGATATTCCCTAAATCACAATCGATATTGGTTTCCCCTAAAAAAACACCATTTAAATCTGCTTCCCCGCCGCTTAAAACAGCAACCAATCCTTTTGTATTCCAGTTTTTCGTTTCTAATGATCCCAAATCCAATTCAAGCTCAGCACGATCCACACTTCCTTCTGAAAGTAATACATTACCGGCATCTGCGCGAACCTGTAGCGTTTGAACATTTACTTCTTTCAAATCAATAGACCCAAGGTCTACATCTACCTGTAAATTACTAGAAGATAAATCCTCTGCTTCAACTTCCCCCATGTCACTTACAATTCGGACATCCCGGAAAATAGTTTGCTTTGGATAAGTGATTTCAATCACTCCGCCCCCTTCTTTTCCATTAATAATATCCAACAAATCATTTGATAACCCATTCTTATCCTTTCTCTCTTCGGTTACCGTTAAAGTACCATTTTTTATTTCATGAGAAAGTTTACTGTATTCACTGTTATAACTGTATGCAATATGGAACCTTTCTCCTTCTTTTAATATAATTTCTTGATAATTTGTATCAACTGAAATACTTTGAAATCCTTGGAGTTCTTCTTTTACCGTCTGATCCATGGACGATATATTCTTATGCTTGATTGCATCAAAAAGATGAGTTGGATTCATTCCAAAAGCAAAAGTCAATCCCACCATAAGGATTCCCACCCCTACTAATCCTGCAGCGATGATTGTAATAATCTTAAACGTTTTATTCATTTCATTTCGCTCCCTTCGATTTACTATTTAAAGCTCGGCTTAAAACCTTTGCTAAAGCACCAAATATAGCTCTTCCGGCAAATACAACCAAAATTCCTATCAGCAAAGAAATACCTACCATTATACATCCTAATCCAACAACTCCAAGACCAATTAATGGCTGTGCAAACATCCCCAAAAAACCGGTTCCTAGACAAACAAATCCCGCAATAAAAACTGCCAATACACTGACTAACATTGCAAACATCACCGCGGCAACCGTTACGACTAATCCAAAAATACAAGCTGCAACAGCAATGGCAACCGGTAAAGCAATGGGAGCTGCAAAAATAGCCAGTATGATTAACCAAATTGCAGAAACTCCTTTTTTTACTGTAGGCATGGAATCCGTACCTATCGTTTTTGCAGCAACATCTGCCATGATTTTAGATGCAATGGTCTGTGGAGAATCAAGCTCTTTTAAGACTTCCTGTTCGTTTTCTTCCCCTGCCTCATCAAAATATTCATTATAATAAGCAAGCACACCGTCCCGCTCATCCTTCGGCACCCTGGAAAGGGCATCCTCTAATTGCCTCATAAACTCTGCTCTACTCATCTCGCAATCCTCCAAACATAACTTGATCCACACGATTCTTATAATCCGTCCAATCTCTCCGATACGCCTTAACTTTTAATTTTCCTTCTTCTGTAATTGCATAATATCTTCGATTTCTCCCCTGAAACGGCTGGTCATACGTTGTCAAATATCCACTCTTTTGTAGCCGTCGCAATACCGGATACAGAGTTGATTCTGATATATCCGTTGCTTCTCGCATTTTCTGTGTCAATACATATCCATACATATCTTCATTTGACAACACAGCCAGCACACAAGCGTCTAAAAATGCAGAACCTACTTGAAATGCCATCTTTTATCCCCTTTCTGATTTTAATATTATTATCTTATCAATACTATACGTCGTATAATATTAAATGTCAATAATATTATATATATTTATTTATTAAATATTCCTTAACAACGCTGCAAATTTACAGTAAATAACAAGTCACTCTTACAGACCTGCCTAATATAATAGTATAAGTAATCATACTGACAGACTTTAAAACATTGTATATTAAAAGGAGGACTATCTATGTTAGATAACATAGCAGATAATGATTTTGACATGAATTCTATAGTCAACAAAACAGAAACTAGGACTATTATTGATGAAGCTGGAGTTATGCCTTTGCTCGAAAATTATCTTTCAGAAAATCCGAAAATCGGATATCTTGTTTTTCAAGTATTTCAAAACTCTGCATTGGAAGGTGTTCTTCCGATAGCAAATGCAACGATAACTCTTTGCAAGGATATGGGCGATGACTATTACATTTCTAAAGTTTTAAGAACAAATGAGGATGGGAAAACGGATCAAATTGCCATGCGAACCGTAAGCGCCAATCTTTCCCAGAGTCCCGACAACGATAAGGTATTTACCACCTACGATGCCTATATAGAAGCCCCTAATTTTTTACCGGCAAGTGTAGAAGACATTCCTATATTCGAAGGCATTACGACCATTCAACCAGTTAGTTTAATACCGAATTATGGGTTTGCTCCCACTCCCTCTTATGAAGGTGACTTAGAAACCATGTAATTCAGAAAGGAGATAATATATGGCCATTATCAGCCGGCCGGATCAGCCATTTATCCCTGAGGAAATTACAGTTCACCTTGGAGAGCCGGATGCTCCTGCTGAAAATGTTACCGTATCCTTTCCAAATTACATTAAAAATGTTGCTTCCAGTGAAATTTATCCTACTTGGCCGGAAAGTTCCATTCGAGCTAACATCTATGCGCAAATTACTTATGCATTAAATCGGGTTTATACAGAATGGTACCGTAGCCGTGGATATGATTTTGACATAACCAATTCAACGAAATATGATCAATCTTTTATTCCAGATCGTGATGTTTTTGAAAATATTGCAAGAATAGTGGATGAAATTTTCAATAGTTATATTGTCAGGCAAGGTAGAATTGAGCCAATCTTTGCCGCATATTGTGATGGCAAAAGAACTACCTGTCAAGGTTTATCTCAATGGGGTACCGTACCTCTCGCAGAAAATGGCTATACTCCATATCAAATTCTACAGCATTATTATGGAGATGACATTAATATTATAAGAGACGTTCCCGTTAATGCCAATTTTGAATCCTATCCACTCTATCCCTTACGCCTAGGGAGTTTTGGGCAGGATGTAACGGTCATTCAAAATGAATTAAACCGAATCAGTCAAAATTATCCTTCTATCCCTAAAATCATTAATGATCGAAATGGAGTTTTTGGTGCGGAAACGGAAGCTGCTGTCAAACAATTTCAAAGAATTTTTAATCTAACGGTCGATGGAATCGTTGGTAGCTCAACATGGTATAAAATAAAATATGTTTATAACGGTGTCAAAGGATTGAGTGAACTTATATCTGAAGGAATTTCTCCGGAAGAAGTGCAAAGTCCGTTTGAAGTTGCCTGGCAAGAAGGCTCTACGGGGATTTGGCCAAGGTTAATACAATATTATGTAAGAGTTTTAGGCTGTTATTATCCGGATATACCAATTATAGAAATTACCGGATATTTTGGGCCGGAAACAACAGAGGCGGTTATCGCAATTCAAAAAAAATTTAATTTAATTGTAGATGGTGTTGTTGGCATTCAGACATGGGCACTCCTTGACCGCCAATACAAGAAAATTTTAAGTTATATCCCAGAAGACTGTTTAAAAAATAAGACTATTTATCCTGGGTATCTTCTTTCTAAAGGTATGGGGGATAATAATGTAGCATTAATGCAATCCTATCTTGATAAAATTTCAGAAGTTTATTCTGACATCCCTAAAGTAAATAAAAACGGCCTTTTCGATGAAAAAATGGAAATCGCAGTGAGAGCTTTCCAGCAAAAATTCATGGGGGATAAATTTGGCTCCGGATTGATTGGTCCAAATACTTGGAGTAATATAGCAGCAGTTTATGAAAGCTTATAAAAAGGAGAGCACTATATGGCCATAATTAGTCGTCCAGATCAACCATTTATACCTGAAGAAATTACCGTTCACCTGGGAGATCCCGATACCCCTGCCGAAAACATAACTGTGTCTTTTCCCGATTATATTAAAAATGTTGCTTCCAGTGAAGTATATCCAACCTGGCCGGAAAGTGCCATTCGAGCCAATATCTATGCTCAAATTACTTATGCACTGAATCGTATCTATACAGAATGGTACCGCAGCCGTGGATACGATTTTGATATAACTAACTCAACAAAATTTGATCAATCCTTTGTACCAAATCGAGACGTTTATGAAAACATAGCACAAATCGTGGATGAGATATTTAACAGTTATGTAGCAAGACAAGGAAATATCGAGCCACTTTTTACTGCTTATTGTGACGGCAAGAAGACAACTTGTGAAGGATTATCACAATGGGGTACGGTACCGCTTGCAGAAAATGGATACACACCTTATCAAATTCTGCAATATTACTATGGAGATGACATAAATATTATAAGAGACGTACCTGTTAATGCTAATTTTGAATCTTATCCGCTCTATCCCTTACGTCTGGGAAGTTTTGGGCAGGATGTGAGCATCATTCAGCATGAGTTAAATCGAATCAGTCAAAACTATCCTTCTATCCCTAAGATAGTTTACGACCAGCCAGGTATATTCGGTGCAGAAACCGAAGCAGCTGTCAAGCAATTTCAGAGAATCTTCAATTTAACCGTAGATGGTGTCGTCGGAAGCTCTACCTGGTACAAAATAAAGTACATTTATAATGCCGTAAAAGGTTTGGGAGACCTTGTCTCAGAAGGTGTTTATCCGGAAGAAATCGAAAGCCCTTTTGAAGTGGCTTGGGAAGAGGGGGACTCGGGTATTTGGATCAAATTATTGCAGTATTATATACGTGTACTCGGTTGCCATTACCCTGATATCCCTGTGATTGAAATTACCGGTTATTTTGGTCCTGAAACAACAGAAGCTGTTATTGCAATTCAAAAAAAATTTAATCTAATTGTAGATGGTATTGTCGGAATTCAGACCTGGGCACTTCTTGACAGTCAATATAAAAAAATCTTAAATAATATCCCTGAAGGCTGTTTGAAAAATAAAAGCATTTATCCCGGTTATATGCTCTCAAAAGGAATGGGGGACAAGAATGTAACCTTACTTCAAACATATTTACAAAAAATCTCTGAATTTGATCCTGCTATCCCAAAAGTGGATGTAACTGGTTATTTTGATAATAAAACCGAAGCTGCTGTACGAGCAATTCAACAAAAATATTTAGGTGAAAACACTGGTTTGGTTGGCCCAATTACTTGGAGTCAGATTGCAGTAGTTTATGAAAATTTATAAAGTTAAAAAAAGGGGGGCAAACGCTTGGCTATTATCAGTCGTCCAGATCAGCCATTTATCCCAGAAGAAATCACTGTGCACCTGGGGGAACCTAATGAGCCTGCAGAAAATATAACAGTTTCTTTTCCTGATTATATTAAAAACGTTGCTTCCAGTGAAGTATATCCAACATGGCCGGAAAGTGCCATCCGAGCCAATATCTATGCACAAATTACTTATGCACTAAATCGTATTTATACGGAATGGTATCGAAGCCGCGGATACGATTTTGATATAACCAACTCAACAAAATATGATCAATCTTTTGTGCCAAATCGAGACGTCTATGAAAACATAGCGCAAATAGTGGATGAGATTTTTAACAGCTATGTAGCAAAACAAGGAAGAATCGAGCCACTTTTTACTGCTTATTGTGACGGCAGAAGAACAACTTGTGAAGGATTATCACAATGGGGTACAGTCCCCCTTGCTGAGAACGGATATACTCCTTACCAAATTCTGCAGCATTATTATGGAGAAGACATTAACATTATAAGAGACGTTCCTGTCAATGCCAATTTTGAATCTTACCCCTTATATCCTCTTCGCCTTGGTGGTTTTGGTCAGGATGTAAGCATCATTCAGCATGAGTTAAATCGAATCAGTCAAAACTATCCTTCTATACCTAAAATAGTCAATGATCAGCCCGGTATATTCGGTGCAGAAACCGAAGCTGCTGTTAAGCAATTTCAAAAAATTTTTCATTTAACTGTAGATGGTGTGGTCGGAAGTTCTACTTGGTACAAAATAAAGTACATCTATAACAGTGTCAAAGGATTGAGTGAGCTTATCTCCGAAGGCATTACGGAAGAAGAAATTGAAAGTCCATTCGCCGTGTCTTGGCAAGAAGGTGATTCCGGTTATGTAGTAAGAGCATTGCAATACTATATACGCGCCCTTGGCTGCTATTATCCGGATGTTCCTGTAATAGAAATTACCGGTTATTTTGGACCGGAGACCACAGAAGCTGTAATGGCACTTGAAAAAAAATTTAATATCATTGTTGATGGTGTGATTGGAATTCAAACTTGGGCTCTTTTCGATAAATTATATAAATCGATTTTAAATCAAATTCCGGAAGGGTGCTTTGAAAGTAACACGCTTTATCCCGGCTATATCCTAACAAAAGGAATGGGTGATAAAAATGTGACTCTCCTGCAAACTTTTTTAAAAAAAATTTCCGAAGTCAATCCTTCCATTCCTAAAGTAGAGGTGACCGGTTATTTTGATGAAAAAACCGAAGAAGCTATACGTGCAATTCAAGAGCAATATTCAATATATGTAACTGGGGCAGTTGGTCCAATTACTTGGGATCAGATTGCTGTAGTTTATGAAAATTTAAAAAGTTAAAAAAGGGGGGCAAACGCTTGGCTATTATCAGTCGTCCGGATCAGCCATTTATACCAGAAGAAATTACCGTGCACCTCGGAGAACCTGATGCACCTGCTGAAAACATAACCGTGTCCTTTCCTGATTACATTAAAAACGTTGCTTCGAGTGAAGTATATCCAACCTGGCCGGAAAGTGCCATCCGAGCCAATATCTATGCACAAATTACTTATGCATTAAATCGTATTTATACAGAATGGTATCGAAGCCGTGGATACGACTTTGACATCACCAATTCCACTAAGTACGATCAATCTTTTGTTGCAAATCGAGACGTTTATGAAAACATAGCGCAAATAGTGGATGAGGTATTTAACAGTTATGTTGCAAGACAAGGAAGGATTGAACCTCTTTTTACTACCTATTGTGATGGCAAGAAAAGAACTTGTGAAGGATTATCACAATGGGGTACGGTCCCCCTTGCTGAGAATGGCTACACTCCGTACCAAATTCTGCAGCATTATTATGGGGAAGACATTAACATTATAAGAGACGTTCCTGTCAATGCCAATTTTGAATCCTACCCACTCTATCCCCTACGGTTAGGAAGCTTTGGCCAGGATGTGAGTATCATTCAGCATGAGTTAAATCGAATCGGACAAAATTATCCCTCTATTCCCAAAATTGTTAATGATCAAAACGGAATTTTTGGTGCAGAAACGGAAGCTGCTGTAAAACAATTTCAAAAAATCTTTAATTTAACTGTAGATGGTGTCGTTGGAAGTTCTACCTGGTATAAAATAAAATATATTTATAACGCAGTAAAAGGTCTCGGAGATCTTGCTTCGGAAGGTTTAATTTCTGAAGAAATTCAGAGTCCATTTGAAGAAATATGGGAGGAAGGCGACTCCGGTATCTGGGTAAAAATAATCCAGTACTATGTACGCGTCCTTGGATGTTATTACCCTGATATTCCAGTTATAGAAATTACCGGATACTACGGACCAGAAACAAAAGCAGCAATTATGGAACTTGAAAAAAAGTTTAATCTTATTGTAGATGGTATCGTTGGAATTCAAACTTGGGCTCTTTTAGACAGTCAATATAAAAAAATTTTAAACGACATTCCGGAAGGTTGCCTGGAAAATAAAAGTATTTATCCCGGTTATATCCTTTCAAAAGGAATGGGCGATAAAAATGTAACCTTACTTCAAACATATTTACAAAAAATTTCCGAATCAGATTCTGACATTCCAAGGGTTGACGTGAACGGTCTTTTTGATGAAAAAACGGAAGCTGCTGTGCGGGCTATTCAACAAAAATATTTAGGAATAAACGTAGGTTTCGTTGGTCCAATCACTTGGAGCCAAATCGCAGTGATTTATGAAAATTTATAAAAGGAGGTAGACGCATGGCCATAATCAGTCGGCCGGATCAACCATTTATCCCAGAGCAAATAACGGTACATCTAGGAGAACCAGATGCCCCTGCCGAAAACATTACTTTATCCTTTCCGGATTATATTAAAAACGTTGCTTCGAGTGAAATTTTTCCGACTTGGCCCGAAAGTGCAATCCGCGCCAACATTTATGCTCAAACTACGTTTGCATTAAATCGTATTTATACAGAATGGTACCGAAGCCGCGGATATGATTTTGACATAACCAACTCTACAAAATATGATCAATCCTTTGTCCCGAATCGAGATATCTTTGAAAATATTGCAAGGATTGTTGATGAAATTTTTAATAGTTATGTTGCAAGACAAGGAAGAGTGGAACCCCTTTTTGCCGCTTATTGTGATGGAAGAGAAACAACCTGTGAAGGATTGTCTCAATGGGGTACCGTACCTCTCGCTGAGGAAGGCAAAACACCATACGAAATTTTGCAGTATTATTACGGAGATGACATCAATATTATTAGAGACGTTCCAATCAATGCAAACTTTGAATCCTACCCTCTTTATCCAATTCGATTAGGGAGCTTTGGGCAAGATGTCAGTGTCATTCAAAACGAGTTAAACCGCATCAGTCAAAATTATCCTTCCATTCCAAAAATCGTCAATGATCAACCTGGTATATTTGGTGCAGAAACGGAAGCAGCAGTAAAACAGTTTCAACAGATTTTCAACTTAACTGTAGATGGAATTGTCGGCAGTGCTACTTGGTATAAAATCAAGTTTATTTATAATGCTGTAAAAGGCCTTAGTGAACTTGTTTCAGAAGGCATTGCTCCCGAAGAAATTGAAAGTCCGTTTGTAGTTGCTTGGCAGGAAGGGGATACCGGCATATGGGTAGAAGTCCTTCAATACTACATACGTGTTCTAGGGTGCTATTATCCGGATATTCCAATCATAGAAATTACCGGTAATTTTGATGCAGAAACTGCGCAAGCTGTCATTGCAATCCAGAAAAAATTCAATTTAATTATTGATGGAGTGGTTGGAATTCAAACATGGGCCGTACTTGATAAGGAATATAAAAAAATACTCAATAACCTACCCGAAGAGTGTTTGCAAAACAAAACAATTTATCCTGGCTATATCCTCTCAAAAGGCATGGGAGATAAAAATGTCACTCTTATGCAAACTTATTTGCAAAAGATTTCCGAAGCTTATCCTGAAATCCCAAAGGTTGAGGTTACTGGTTACTTTGATGAGCAAACGGAAAACGCTTTAAAAGCATTTCAGCAGAAATTTATTGGAACAGTTACCGGATTAATCGGACCGCCTAGCTGGAATAAAATATCCAGTATTTATGAGTCTTTGACAGAAGCAACCTAATCTTAAAATACTTTAACAAAATATTTAATTATATTACAATCAAATGAAAAAGCACTCAATTTAGAAGATGTACTCCATATGTTTGAGTGCTTTCACTTTTTATAATTGATTTAAACTTTGTTTGATATCATCCAGTATATCTTCTACATTTTCTAGTCCAACAGAAAAACGAATTAAGCCCGGATTTACACCGGCAGCAATTAACTGTTCATCTGTAAGCTGTCTATGAGTTGCGCTTGCCGGATGAAGTACACAAGTTCGAATATCTGCTACATGAACTTCATTAGACGCAAGTTTTAATCCATCCATAAATTTAACTGCAGCCTCTTTTCCACCTTTAATATCAAAGGAAATGACACCACATGTTCCTTTCGGAAGATATTTTTTTGCTCGTTCGTAGTACCGATCTCCAGGTAAAGCTGCATAACGGACAGCCTCAATTTTATCCGATTCTTCAAAAAAGGCTGCAACCTTCAAGGCATTTTCACAGTATTGCTTCATTCGAATTGGTAACGTTTCGAGCCCTAAATTTAAAAGGAATGCAGAATGGGCTGCCGGATAAGCTCCAAAATCTCGCATTAACTGCATACGCGCTTTAATAATGTATGCCATTTTTCCAAAATCTCTTGTATATACAACCCCATGATAGGATTCATCAGGCTGAGTAAATTCTGGGAATTTACCTGAATCAGTCCAATCAAAATTACCGCTGTCTACGATGACGCCGCCAGTTTGCAACGCGTGTCCATCCATATATTTTGACGTTGAATGAACCACAATGTCTGCGCCAAAAGAAATTGGCTTACAAAGAATTGGTGTTGCAAAGGTATTATCAATAATTAAAGGCACTTTATTTTCATGAGCAATTTTAGCGAATTTTTCAATATCTAAAACAGCGAGTGCGGGATTTGCTAATGTTTCTCCAAAAACTGCCTTTGTATTCGGTTTAAAAGCTTTTTGAATGGTTTCCTCATTCGCTTCCGGATCGACAAAAATACATTCTATCCCCAATTTTTTCAAAGTTACTGCAAAAAGATTTACTGTCCCGCCATAAATAGTTGTTGCACTAATAAAACTATCTCCGCTGTTGCACAAATTTAAAATAGAAAGCAGGGAAGCAGCTTGTCCTGAAGACGTACACATAGCTCCAATACCGCCTTCTAAGTCTGCTATCTTTTTCTCTACAACTTCTACCGTCGGATTCGAAAAACGGGAATACATATGTGCGGTTGGCATATCAAATAACGCACCGATTTTCTCGGTACTGTCAAATACATACGTTGTGCTCTGCACAATCGGCATCACTCTTGGCCCGCCATTTTCCGGTACATATCCGGAATGCAGGCATTTTGTCTCGTCTCTCATAGTCAACGCTCCCTTCCTGGTCAAAAATATTTTAGAGTTATTCTATCACAAAGCCTTTTTCTTTTCTATCAAATCTTTTTGTTTTTTTGCACAAGTCTGAGCCATTTCAAACAAGTGCTCTGCTCTGGTATGTACTCCTCTACTCAAACCTCGATGATCCCATACTTCCATATCAAGATTATCTTCTGCATAGAAAAACTGTGCCAAACTTACACCTCGAAAACGAGAAACGGCTAAAAGAGAAGCACATTCCATGTCAACAGCAATACATCCTTGCTGCTTTCTGCGAGCTGTTTTTTCTACTGTCTCACGATAAATTGCATCCGTTGTCCAGACCTTTCCACAAACATAAGGCTCATGATATTCTTCAAAAACACTTTTCAAAAGTTCTAAACAATCCGTTTCTACTTCTATTTCATCAGATGGGGAAAGATAATGATAGCTCACGCCCTCATCTCTCATCGCTGAAGTTGGAAGAATAATATGCCATTTATCTAAATTACGGTCCAATACTCCGCAAGAACCAAATACGACAAAGCTTTTTGCCCCTCTTGCAATCATTTCTTCCATCTGTACCGCACATGCAGGCGCGCCGACTCGTGACATATAAACTGCTATTTCTGTTCCTTGATAGCAAACACGATATACCGGTGTACCCCCTTCTTCCGTGTCAAGCGTACATATATGTTCTTTTTCTAGTTTCTCCAATGCCGTTTTTAACAAATGATTGGAAAAACATGTTACTGCAATCTCAGGGAAACCTTGCATAGGAGGTGCCACCATCTCAGGTTCTATGATTGCATTCTGATTGGTATCAAACTCTTCTAATAATATCGCCATTGATTTTCTCCTTTTTTCCTTATTCTCTATAGTATAATCGATAAACCTTTGCGGTTCCACCTACACAAATAATTGATTTTTATAAGTATTACAACTCAATTTAATTATCTTTGTGATTATTACAATCTATTATTGGGTATAATGATATTACAAAGGATGATTCTACTCGCAGAAGAATCAAAAAAATAGTAAGATAAGATGGCAAAGGGTCACAGGAAACTGTGATTCTTTGCTTTTTTGTATATAACATTTGTATTTATTCTAACAAACCAATATAATATTAGTAAAAATAACAATACTTATACTCCCAATTTAGAAAGGAGAAGCATCTATGTCATTAACAGTCGCTGATGCTTATAAATTAAAAAGCTTGCAAAATGTTACAATCCTTACCGGGCAAAGTGGATTTCAAAATGCAATTGATCGTATGTCTATTTTGGACTATGAGTTTATTTCCTATAAAATGCAAGGGGAGTTTATCAAAAATGATTTTGTTCTCTCAAGCTTTTTGTTTGCAAAAGATGATGTAAATCTTTTAATTGCAGCTGTAAAATCACTGATTGATAATGGTGTGTCCTGTCTTGGTATTAAAAATGTATATTATAAAGATCTTCCTGACGATTTGATTTCCTATGCAAAAGAAAAATCATTCTCTATTTTTTTGTTTGGTCACGATATTTACTTCGAGGATATCATTACAGAAGTAACGGATACATTAAGGCTAATAGATAATAACCAACTGTTAGAAATGAAAGTTGACAATTTAATTGGAAATGAATTGAGCCGTTCCCTGGTAAGAGAACTTGCTTTAGATATCAATTCCAATTTTAAAGAACGTTTCGTCGTTCTTTATTGCAAAACGTTGAAACATACTGGTGAAGGTACACATTTCCGCGCTTTAGAACGTTTAAAAAACTTAGATTACTTTAAAAAAGAACATTCTATTTTTAAGTATAACCAAGGTATGTTGGCCATTCTAACATTTGATAATCTTAGGAAAATAACTTCAAAAAAAATAGCTCAAGAATTTTGGTTATATACAGCTTTGGATCCTGACGATTATATCTTAGGTGTTAGTGACTGTCTGCTCGCACTTCACCAATTGGACAAAGGGATACAACAAAGTCTTTATGCTTGTAAGGTCTGTGAAATCCAGCAAAGCCGACAAAAACTTTATAATGAAATCGGTTTGTATAAAGTAATCTTACCTTTTCAAGATAGTTTTTGGCTTAACCATTATTATAAAAGCATTCTTAACCCACTTAAACAATATGATGAAAAATATTCTGTTGATTTATTAAAAACAGCTATTTTCTATGTAAACAATGATGGTAATATACGTAAAACAGCAGACGCTCTCTTTCAGCACGAAAACACCATTCGATATCGGCTGAATAAAATTAAAGAAATTTTATCTATGGACGAAGATAACAGTGCATTTTATCCTCAACTTTGCATTGCGGTTCAGATATATCAGCTGGAATCTTTTGTGTGATTTTTACAAATTTATTGTTATATCTTTATAATTTTTACAAAGATATTTATTATATGATTTATATTGAAATAGTGCACTTTTTTTTATTGTTTAACATCATGAATAAAGGAGAAACAGAAGCATATGAACAAGAAAACGCTAATCGGTAATATTATGTTGCTAACAACTTCAATTATTTGGGGTACTGCTTTCGTAGCACAAAGAGTCGGTATGGATCATATTGAGCCTTTTACATTTGGTGCTTCACGCTACATTTTAGCTACCCTCGCAGTACTTCCTATTATCTATTTCTTAAACTCTAAGAAAAGAAAAACAGAGATAGCGAATAAAACTGAATTAACTTTAGAACAAAAAAAAGAAGAACGTATCGCTTATTTAAAGGGTGGCGCTATATGCGGATGTGTTTTATTTATTGCTTCCTCTCTTCAACAGATTGGACTTGTATACACAAGTGCCGGCAAGGCAGGCTTTATAACCGCTCTTTACATAGTTCTTGTTCCTATTTTTGGTATTTTCCTAAAAAAGAAAGTTCGTGGTCTTACTTGGCTTGGAGTTCTTTTTGCAACCATTGGTCTTTACCTACTTTGTATTAAAGAAGGCTTTACTTATGAGTTTGGTGATCTAATTATATTTATTGGTGCTTTTTTCTGGACCGGTCATATTTTATGCTGTGACTACTTCACCAAAAAATCCGACCCTGTAAAACTTTCCTGTGTACAGTTTTTCGTTACCTTTGTTTTTTCAGTGATTGCTGCATTCTTATTTGAATCCCCTACTTGGGCCGGCATTGTTGAATGTACCATTCCGATTGTGTACTGCGGTGTTTTTTCTGCAGGAATCGGATACACACTTCAAATGGTTGCGCAGAAAGACACTGATCCAACCATTGCTTCTCTAATCTTAAGTTTGGAAGCGGTATTCGGTGCTTTGGGCGGCTACTTCTTACTAAGTGAAATACTAACCATCCGTGAACTTATGGGCTGTGCCATCATGTTTGCTGCAATCATCATAGCACAACTTCCAAGCAAGGAAACAGAAACCGGTTAAATTTTATTAAAACTCATTCCATTGAATGATTTCCACATTAAAGTCACAGCTGAGGTTTATTAATCTTATCTGTGACTTTTTTATATGATAATTAAAAATAACTATAGTAGGATAGTAAAAAGTTGATTGTAAACCTTTTACTTTAGTTTAGTTGACATATAATTTTTGTTTTATTATAATTAATACTATCTTTTAACATAGAAAGGATTTCTCATGACAACAAAAGAACACGTTTTAAAACTTTTAGAGGAATATAAAGGTCACACCATTTCAGGTAGTAAAATTGCAAAAGAACTGCAAATTTCACGTGCTGCAGTGTGGAAAGCAATTGAAGACCT
>JAYFPL010000169.1:0-11363 GCA_034927775.1 Anaerovorax sp.
AGAAAAAGCTGAGTCAAAACTCCTTAACTGCATACCGTCGAGATGTAGAAGAGTTTTTCGCTTTTTTTAAAGAAAAAGGAAGTATGGATATTTGTGAAGTAAGTAATACGGATGTCGTTTCTTATTTACTGAAATTAAAAAACGAAGGAAAATCAGGATCAACTGTAAATCGTAAAATTGCATCCTTACGTTCTTTCTTTCGCTTTTTATCAGAAAAAGGAGTTGTAAATGAGAATCCAACGCTTCATATTCGATCACCGAAAATTGAGCGGAGGGCAGTAGAATATTTGACGATTGAGGAAGTGGAACGGTTACTTAAACAACCGGACACATCGATAAAAGGACTTAGAGATCAGGCAATTTTAGAGCTGCTCTATGCAGCAGGGATACGAGTGAGTGAAATTACCGGTACGAATGTTGAAGACATTAATTTGCGGATTGGTTTCGTTACTTGTACCGGTGAGCATGGAAAAGCCAGGATTATTCCACTTGGAAGACCGGCAAGGCAGGCCTTGGAAACGTATATTTATGAGGTGCGTCCAAAGTTTCTCAGAAATAAGTCACAGGAAGAAACTGCTTTGTTTTTAAATTATTATGGAGAACGAATGACTCGACAAGGGCTTTGGAAGCTTATGAAGGAATATGCAAAACGTGCAGGTCTTGAGCATAAGCTGACTCCACAGATTCTAAGAAATTCCTTTGCAGTACATATGATACAAAATGGAGCTGATTTGAAATCCTTGCAAGATTTATTGGGTCATGAAGACATTGCAGCAACCCAGATTTATCTTTCAGTTGCAAAAAATCATATAAAAGACGTGTATGATCGTACACATCCTAGAGCTTAGTTTTAATAATAAAATTATATGTAAATAATTCTTGCAAATAATATAAGGACATGGTATATTATTTATTGATGTATTACGGGCGGTCCTCTGGATATAGCGCAAATAACTGCGTGTTTGGATACCAAGAACGTCTATGGAGAGAGGAGGATACAACAATGGATATCATGAATGTGATTGCACAAGATTATGCAAAGACAGATGTACCCGAATTTGGAGTTGGTGATACGGTAAAAGTACACATCAAAATCAAGGAAGGAAACCGTGAAAGAATCCAGATTTTTGAAGGCTTTGTCCTAAAAGAACAAAATGGTGGATTATCTAAGACCTTTACTGTAAGAAGAATTGCTTCTGGTGTTGGTGTAGAAAAGACTTTCCCAATTCATTCGCCTTTGATTGCTAAGATTGAAGTCGTTCGTAAGGGCGATGTAAGAAGAGCAAAGCTGAACTATATGCGTGAAAGAACCGGTAAGGCAGCTAGAATCAAGAGCAAGGAAGTTAAATAAGAACGAAAAACATTTCGGGGGGCCGCATAGGTTCCCTTTGTTTTTTTGTATAATAGAAACTATCAGATTAAAGAAAATGCAGAGGCTTAAAATCCATTTTATTATAAATATTATTACTTTCTATAATACATAATAGAATTGAGTTTAAAAGGGGAAGGAGAAAAGAGATGGAACACATTAATTGGTACCCCGGACATATGAAAAAAACCAGGGAATTGATTCAGGAAAATTTAAAAGCAGTAGATACTGTGATTGAAGTCATAGATGCACGTATACCGATTTCCAGTCGAAATCCGATTATAGATGAACTGGTAAAGAGTAAGCGCCGTATTATTATTTTAAATAAAAGTGATTTGGCAGATCAGAGGGCTACAGAACGCTGGATTTCACATTTCAAAAGTCAAGGTTCGTATGTTCTTACAATGAATTGTATGAGCGGAGGCGGTGTATCGCAGCTATTAAAATTGCTGACCACTCTTCGGGATGAAAAAAATAAAGATGCGGTTAGAAAAAAACCGCTTCGAATGATGATTGTAGGAGTTCCGAATGTAGGTAAATCTTCTTTAATTAATCGTTTGACCGGAAAGAAAAGTGCAAAAACCGGAAATAAGCCAGGTGTTACAAGGGGAAAACAATGGCTGAATTTAGGGAATGAAATGCAGCTTTTGGATACACCCGGAATATTATGGCCCAAATTTGAAGATCCAAAGGCAGGACTTAATTTGGCATTTTGCGGTTCTATTAAGGATGAAATATTGGATATTGCCACGCTTGCACTGGAATTAATTACGATATTATGCAGGGATTATCCTGAGCTTCTTATAGAAAGATATAAGTTAGAACGTATTGAGGAAACCCCGCTTACTACAATGGAAGCCATTGCAAAGAAACGAGGCTTTATTCAATCGGGAAATCGCATCGATTACGAACGAACAGGTAGAACGGTAATGGACGAATTTCGCAGTGCGCAGATTGGAAGAATTACTTTGGAGCAATGCATATGACAAAGGAAGAACGTTTAGAAAAGCAGAAAGAACGATTAGTTGAAATGAAGCGTATCGAATCCGAACTTCAGTCGAAAGGGATTCGATGGATTGCCGGAGTGGATGAGGTAGGAAGAGGCCCTTTAGCCGGTCCTGTGGTAGCGGCAGCAGTGATTTTGCCGGAAGATTTTAATGTACTTGGGGTAGATGATTCAAAAAAACTATCTGAGAAAAAAAGAGAGCAGCTATTTGAAGAAATCAAAGAAAAGGCAATCTGTTACAGTATTGGGATTGTTGATAATCAAAGAATTGACGAAATCAATATTTTGGAAGCAACAAAAGAAGCAATGACTCAGGCAATTAAACAGCTGGAAAAAAAACCGGAACACATTTTAATTGATGCTTTAACTTTAAAAAATATTGACATTCCCCAAACCGGAATCATTAAAGGTGACAGTACGAGTGTTTCCATTGCAGCTGCATCCATTTTAGCAAAGGTGACAAGAGACCGGATGATGGTAGAGTATGAAAAGGACTATCCTTATTATGCATTTACAAATAATAAAGGTTATGGGACTAAGGCGCATTATGAAGGACTAGACCTTCATGGTGAATGCCCTTTACATAGACAATCATTTTTAAAAAAATATTATGAAGCAAAAGAAAGCGTTTAAGTTCTATAGAGGGTAAACTTCTTTAAATTGCTTGACAAAAAATAACGATACGATAAAATAAAAGGTAAGCTGTTTCAAAATGTAAGGCAGTAAAATTAAATAAAAATGCTGTGATGAAGAGGAGTACTTAGAGATGCTTTATTAGAGAGCGAAATCCGTGGCTGAAAGATTTCGAAAGCCCCTGTCTGAGGAAGGTTGCTTCGGAGCGTAATTTAAAATGAGGGTCAAAGCAAGAATTTGATAATTGAGAAGTACTATAATAAAGTACTGCAATATCGTAACATCGAATGCTTTGGAATAAAGGTGGTACCGCGGAATGATCCGTCCTTTAGGTTTTATACCATAAAGGGCGGTTTTTTTATACAGAGTTTTAAGTGAAGTTTAAATTTCCCATGAAATAACGAGAATATTTATAACAAGTTTAATAAAAAAACCGCCAAATAAAACAAAAATAAGAATAAGAAACAAAAATAATATTAAAGAGAGAGGACGACTGATGGAAAAGAATTTAGCAAAAACATATAGTCCCAAGGAATTTGAAGATCGTATTTATCAATCTTGGGAAAGCAGCGGTGCATTTCACGCTGAAAGAGATGAAAATAAAAAACCGTTTACCATTGTAATGCCGCCGCCAAATATCACTGGACAGCTGCATATGGGACATGCACTGGATCAGACGTTACAGGATGTTTTGACACGTTTTAAGAGAATGCAAGGGTACTGTGCACTTTGGCTTCCAGGAACTGACCATGCCAGCATTGCAACCGAAGTAAAGGTCGTAGAAAAGCTTCGCTCAGAAGAGGGAAAAACAAAAGAGGAAATTGGAAGAGAGGAATTTTTAAAGCGTGCTTGGGCATGGAAGAAGGAGTACGGTGGAAGAATTGAGAATCAGATTCGAAAGCTTGGAAGCTCCTGTGACTGGGAAAGAGAACGCTTTACAATGGATGAAGGCTGCAGTCAGGCCGTTTTAGAACAGTTTGTACGTCTTTATAATAAAGGATTGATTTATAAGGGAAGCCGTATCATTAATTGGTGTCCAGAATGCGGTACCTCATTGTCTGATGCAGAGGTTGAGCACGAGGATAAAAGCGGAAAGTATTGGTATTTCCGTTATCCGGGAGAAGACGGCGGTGAAGGTATTGTTGTAGCAACTTCTCGTCCAGAAACCATGTTCGGAGATGTAGCGATTGCAGTTCATCCGAGTGATGAAAGATATAAAGATCTGGTAGGTAAAAATGTGATTCTTCCGCTTATGGGAAGAGCCATTCCGGTTATCGCTGACCAATATCCGGATCCGGAAAAGGGAACGGGTGCGGTTAAAATTACTCCTGCCCATGATCCAAATGACTTTGAAGTAGGTGAACGCCATAATTTAGAAAAATTATGCTGTATTAATGAAGATGCAACAATGAACAACATGGCAGGAAAATATGAGGGCATGAGTCGTTATGAATGCCGAAAGGCTTGGGTTGCTGATTTGGAAGCAGCAGGCTTTTTAGAAAAGATTGAAGAAAAAGTAATACCATCTGGTGAATGCTACCGTTGTCATACGGTCGTAGAACCAATGGTAAGTGATCAGTGGTTTGTAGCGATGGAAGAACTTGCAAAACCTGCGATTGAAGCTGCAAAGACAAAAGCACTTATGCATGTTCCGGACCGATTTGAGAAAATCTATTTGCATTGGTTAGAAGAAATTCGTGATTGGTGTATTTCTAGGCAGCTTTGGTGGGGACATCGTATCCCGGCATATTACTGTGATGATTGCGGAGAACTTATGGTTTCTAAGGAAGCACCTGAAAAATGCAGTAAGTGCGGAAGTATGCATCTTCATCAGGATGAAGACGTATTGGATACTTGGTTCAGCTCTGCATTATGGCCGTTTTCCACTTTAGGCTGGCCAAATGAGACCGAAGATCTGAAATATTTCTATCCGACAGATGTGCTTGTAACCGGATATGATATTATTTTCTTCTGGGTTGTTCGTATGGTATTCTCTGGCTTGGATGTTATGGATGAAGTACCTTTTAAATACGTATATGTACATGGATTAGTAAGAGATGCCGAAGGAAGAAAGATGAGTAAATCCTTAGGAAATGGTGTCGATCCTTTGGAAATTATAGATCAGTTCGGTGCAGATGCACTTCGATTCATGCTGATGACTGGTATCACACCGGGTAACGATATGCGTTTTAAGACTGATAAACTGGAATCCAGCCGAAATTTTGCAAATAAGCTTTGGAATGCATCCCGTTTTGTAATTATGAATTTACAGGATGAAGAAGGTAACTTTAAAGCGATGGCTGATGGAAGTAACGGGCTTTCAAAAATGGCGCTTAAGGAAGAAGACAAATGGATTCTTTCAAAAGTGAACGGTGCTGCAAAAGAAATCACTGCAAATATGGATAAATTTGAACTCTCTTTGGGTGCACAAAAAATCTATGAACTGATTTGGAACGAATATTGTGACTGGTACATTGAGCTTGTAAAAGCAAGACTTTACGGCGATGATGAAGAGGATAAAAAGGTAGCAAGATATGTATTGGTAAGAGCATTAAAGGATATGTTAAAATTACTTCATCCATTTATGCCGTTCATTACCGAAGAGATTTGGAGCTTCCTTCCAAAAGAAGAAGCTGCAAAGAGATTTTTAATGGAAGAAAGCTGGCCATCTTATCGTGATGAACTGGAATTTGAAGAAGAAGTAGAAAAGATGGAATTGGCAATGGAAGCAATCCGCAGCATCCGAAACATTCGTGCAGAAGCAGAAGCTGCTCCTTCAAAGAAGCTGCATGCTGTGATTCTTTCTTCCGGAAAAGAAATGGATTATATTAAGAGTGCCGAACGTCATATTAAGGGCATTGCAAATATTGTGGAAATTCACTATATCAGCGATCGTAAGGATGTTCCGGATGAGGTTATGTCTGCAGTTATGAACCATGTAGAAATCTTTATTCCTTTAGATGATCTTTTGGATTATAAAGCTGAGTTTGAACGTTTACAAAAAGAACAGAAACGTTTGACCGGAGAAGTGGCTCGTGTTAAGGGTAAACTATCCAATGAAGGATTTGTAAGCAAAGCTCCGAAAGCGGTTATCGATGCAGAAAGAGAAAAAATGGACAAGTATGAAGACATGCTGGAAAAGGTTATTGCTCGTTTGGCATTGGTAGAAAAGAAGTTGAGCTGATTGATTATGACATATGAAGAAACATTAGAGAAGATACACGAATTTGGAAAATTCGGCAGCAAGTTGGGCTTAGAACGGATGATTACACTGATGGAATATTTGGGAAATCCACAGGATAAGCTCAAGATCATTCATGTGGCAGGAACCAATGGGAAAGGTTCCGTTTGTCGTTATCTTTATTCGGTATTACAACAAAATGGATATGGGGTAGGACTATATACCTCCCCATATCTTGAAAAGTTCACGGAGCGGATGGAATGCAATGGAGAATTGATTTCTGAGCAGGACTTAGCATCCTGTACGGAAGAAGTATTGATTCAAGTTGATCGGTTAATCTCGGATGGATTTGAATCACCTACAGAATTTGAGGTCATTACCGCAATTGCATTTCTTTATTTCTGGAAAAAAAGAGTGGATTATGTGGTTTTGGAGGTTGGTTTAGGAGGCCGTGGTGATTCGACCAATATTATTCAAAATCCGTTGGTTACAGTGATTACATCTATTTCTTTTGATCATATGGAATATTTAGGAGATACTTTGGAGAAAATTGCTTTTGAGAAAGCAGGTATTATAAAAAAGAATACTCCCATTGTTTGTAATGTCAAGGATGCTGCTGCTGCTGAGGTTATTGCTTCCATAGCAAAGAAAAAAAATGCTTTATTCTACAATGCAGATCGTTTTTCTTCTAATAAGCAATTTCGTAATCAGACTGGTGATGATGGTTATATAAATGCAGTGCATAATGTAATAATCAAAAACACTTCGATGGATGCCTATCATTTTTCCGCGGAAATAATGGGAGAAGTCTATGAAGATGTAATGCTTTCTATGATAGGAGAACATCAGGTTGAAAATGCGTTGTGCGCATTGACAGTACTTGAAATTCTTAAAAAAGAAGATATAATGAGCTTATCCAAAGAAATGATTTTAAAGGGAATGTTACAAGCAAAGCAAATTGGGCGGCTTGAGGTAATACAAAAAGATCCATTTGTGATTATTGATGGTGCTCATAATGATGCGGGAGCAAAAGCACTTTCCGATTCTCTACAAAAGCATTTTAAAGGAAAAAAAATATTGCTTATTATCGGTATGCTTGCTGATAAAGAAGTAGATAAAATGATTAATGATTTTGCCAAAACCGGAGCCGTTTTGGTTGCGACTGAGCCGGATAATCCAAGAAAATTAAAGGCAGAAGACATGTGTTTAAAAGTAAATAAGGCAGGATTTGATTGTGAAGTTGCCGGTTTACCAAAAGATGCAGTGCAGTTTGCGAAAAAAAAGCTAACTGATTTTGATGTAATTGTTTTCGCCGGTTCGTTATATTTAATTGGTAAGATTAGGGAGATGTGGAATCATGAAGAGTATGAAGGCAAATAAAGTATTATTGATATACAATCCAAAAGCTGGAAACGGAATGTTTAAAAATAGTTTAGACCTTATTATTGAGCAATTTCAGAAAAAGCATATGCAAATCATTCCAATCCGTGCGGACAAGCCAGCTTTTTTGAATGAAGTGTTTCGCGATCTTGACAAGAAAAAATATCGAAAAGTGATTGCAGCCGGTGGAGATGGTACCATCAATGTAGTGGTTAATGCCATGCTGAATAACAAAGTTGACTTGCCATTAGCAATTTTTCCCGCAGGAACAGCAAATGATTTTGCTTATTATTTTGACATTCCTCATGAGATTGAACAAATGATTAATGTGGCACTGGAAGAAAGATATACCTTTGCAGATATTGGACGTGTCAACGATAAATACTTTATCAATGTTGCTGCAATGGGATTTTTAGTGGATGTCAGTCAAAAAACCGATCCGAATATAAAAAATACTTTGGGCGTAATTTCGTATTACTTAAAAGGTGTTTCAGAGATTCCAAATCTTCGTCCGATTCAAGTAAAAATCAGCAGTGAGGAATATACTGCACAGGAAAAAATATATTTTATGCTTGTAATGAACGGACGATCCGCCGGAGGTTTTAAGAGAATTGCGCCAACTGCAGAAATAAATGATGGTTTACTGGATGTAATGCTGTTTCGAGAAATGCCGATCATCGATCTACCGCCGCTTTTAATTAATGTTTTGACAGGACAACATACAGAAAATAAAAATGTCGTTGCTTTTAAAACAAAAAAATTATATGTGGAATCTGAGCAACAGGTAGGAACAGATGTTGATGGTGAAAAGGGAGCGGAATTTCCTTTGGATATTGAAGTAATACCTCATTGTCTTCGAATCAACACAATTCATGATAATATGGAGGGCGCAAAATGGTAAAGATTGAAGAAACAAAAGATTATCTTCCTGTTATGCAGTTGTTCTTAAGAAACGATTTAGAAATGGATGAAGAAGAATTGGTTTCTCCAAATATTCTTCATTGCTGGAAGGCGGAAACGGAAGAAGGCCTTCTGATCGGCGGTTGTGTTTTAGCGCTGTTTGAGGAAGAATATATTATCGATGGTATCGCTGTTGAAGAACCGTTTCGTAAAAGTGGGGTTGCAAGCTTGTTGTTAAATGAGGCCTTAAAAAAAGCGAAGCAATTGGAGGCGAAAACAATTTATTTGGTGGCACGTGCTCCCGGATTTTTTAAGAAACAGGGCTTTGAGGCTATTGAATGGGATGCATCACCGGAGTTCTTCGGCTGTAATTCCTGTCCGCAGCGTGGGAAAAAATGTTTCCCTGAGGTAATGAAGTTAGAGCTTTAAAATTCTTTTAATACCTTCCTCCATTTACCTTTAAAGTAATATACCGTAAAACAAAGTGCGCATCCTAACCAGGAAAGAATGTAGGCATAAAAAATAATGGAAACCTCATTACTTATGGAAGAAAGAATCCATATAAGAAAAATACGAAGAATGCACATGTTGCCGGTCATAATAATCATGGAAGAAAGAGAGTAGCCTGCTCCGCTGATGGTACCGCTAAAAACGTGAATCACAGCCAGTAGAAAGTAAAAAGGAACCATGCTGTGTAAAATTGCGGCACAGAAATCTAATACTTCAGGTTCTCTTGTGAAAATTCGAAATACCATATTTCCAGTAAAGTAAAAAAGTAAAGATAAAAAAATACATAGACCACAATTCATCAACATACAGACACGTACGCCTTGATGGATGCGGTCTGTTTTTTTTGCACCAATATTTTGTCCTGTATATGTTGTCATAGCAAGTCCAAAGCTTAATACGGGAAGAATTAAAAAACCATCCAGTTTGCCATAAACACTCCAACCTGCCATTGCATCCGCACCGAATTTATTGATGTAAGCCTGAATAATCACATTGGAAAGACTGATGACCATTTGCTGTAATCCTGTAGGAATTCCAAGGAGAAGAATGTGTTTCAGCCTTACGGGATATATTTTTAAAACCTTAAGATTTAATTGATAGCTTTCCGTTGAGTGAACTAATTTTCTTATAACAAGTACTGCAGAAATTCCTTGTGCGATTAAAGTAGCAATTGCGACTCCTAGCACTCCAAGATGAAAGACAACAACAAACAAAACATCTAAAATAATGTTTATAATACTGGCTGCTCCTAAGTAATATAACGGAGTTTTTGAATCTCCTACGGCTCTGAGTATTGCCGCACCCATATTGTAGATCATTAAAAATAAAATGCCCGAAAAAAAGATTCTCAAATAAATAGAAGATTGAGCAAACACCGAATTTGGAGTATGAATCCATTTTAAAATAGGATCGGCCATAAAAACTCCTATTAATGACATAAAAAATCCAAACAGTATCGTAAATACGGCCGCCGTTTGTACCGTTTCGCTTAATTTATCTTCTTTGCCTGCACCGAAAAATTGAGAAATTACCACTCCTGCTCCAATGGTTAATCCCATAAAAAGAGCAATGAGAACATTTATGATGGAAGTACCGGCTCCGACAGCAGCAAGGGCATGACTTCCTATAAAGTTTCCCACAACAATGGAGTCCACCATATTATATAGTTGCTGAAATAGATTTCCTAAAATAAGAGGAAACGAAAAAAGAAGGAGCTGTTTCCAGATCACTCCTTTTGTCATAAGTGCGGTATTTGATTTTTTTTCTGATTTCATATATGGTCAGCTCCTATTTTACAATATTTTTTAAAATTCCTATCTTCTCAATCTCACATTCTACAGTATCACCAGGTTTTAACCACTTTGGAGGCTGAAATCCCATGCCTACTCCTGCAGGTGTTCCCATAGCAATCAAAGTACCGGCCTTTAAGGTCATACCCTGAGATAGTTCGTGAATGACATGTGCAATATCAAATATTAATAAGCTGGTAGAGCTATTTTGACGTAATTCACCATTCACACGAGAACAAATTTTTAAATTTGGAGGTGAAGAAATTTCATCCGAAGTGGTGATACAAGGCCCCATTGGTAGAAAGCCATCGAGGCTTTTGCCAAAGTACCATTGTTTATGCTGCGTTTGAAGATTTCTGGCACTGACATCATTAATAATTGTATACCCGAAGACGTAATCATACGCATCTTCTTTTTTTATTTGAAAGGCATCTTTTCCTATCACAACCGTCAATTCTGCTTCATAATCTAGACTGTCAACAATTTCGCTGTGAGATGGAATTACTCCGTCCGTTCCAACGGCTTCATTCACTCTTTTTGAAAAATAAATCGCGTAAGGACGTTCGCCGCCGAAAGCTTCTGCTTTATAGCGTGCTGATTCTGCAGCATGAGCCATATAGTTAATACCAAGACAGATGACATCTTGATTTGGTTTTGGGATTGGTGCACAAACAATCACATCTGAAAGCGATAAATAATTCTTGGAGGCTTCTTCATGTAAAGAATCATTTAAAACAGCTTTTTTTAACAAAAATAACTCTTCTTGTGTGATTTCTTCGATTAATTGATTTATATCTTTATAAGGAAGACCTAATGCTGCAATGGGAATGAGCGTTTGTTCATCTTTTTTTAAAAGAGCAACGAACTCTTTATTTTCTTTTTTTACAGTAAATAGTTTCAATTTCTAATCTCCTTTACAAATGGAAGATATTTTTATACATAGTGTATCACAAAAAATATATAGAAAAAAGTGCTTTGCTGTTTTCTTTGCATAAGCTTAACCAACTTAGAATAGAATGCAATAGAAGCTTTTTAGAAAGGAATGTATACTATGAGGGCATTTTCAAAGTTCCCTAAGCTGGCTTTCTTATTTTG
>JAYFPL010000048.1:0-7396 GCA_034927775.1 Anaerovorax sp.
AACGGCTGCCCAAATTCTACTACATCTCCGTTTTTCACACAAATTTCAGAAATAACACCATCACACTCTGCAACGATTTCATTAAGAAGTTTCATTGCCTCTACAATGCAGACTACATCTCCTTTTTTCACGGAATCTCCCACAGCTACATAAGGAACATCGTCCGGTGATGGCGCTGCATAAAATACACCAACCATTGGAGATTTAATCGGAGCGCCTATAGACATTGTCTTTGCTTGATTTGCTTCCTCTTGTTTTGTTTCCACAAATGGCTCAGTTATATTTGACACAACATTTTGTGCTTCATTCTGAACCGATGAAAGAGTCGATGATGTTAAAATGGCATTGCTTGCTATGTTTTTTTCCAGTCGAATCTTAGTAGACCCTTCTGTAATTTCCAAACAACTTAATTTTGATTCTTCCAACAGTCTTACTAATCCTTTGATTTCCTCAATATTCATTAGCAACCGCTCCTTACTCTTCTATTTTTCGAAACGCAATACAACCATTGTGTCCACCAAATCCAAGTGATATTGACATCCCAAGCTTAACATCTGCGTCAACACTCTTATTCGGTGTATAGTTTAAATCACATTCCGGATCCATTTCTTTATAGCCAATCGTCGGTGGAATTTTTCCATTCTTCAATGCTAACACAGTTGCAGCTGCTTCTATCGCACCAGCTGCACCAAGCATGTGTCCAGTCATTGACTTTGTAGAGCTGATATAAACCTTCTTAGCTTTTTCTTCACCCAAAGCTAGCTTAATTGCTTTCGTTTCCGTTTTATCATTAAGCGGTGTACTCGTTCCATGTGCATTAATATAAATTTTATCTTCTTGCATTAAAGCAGAATCAAGTGTTGCTGCTTCCTCCAAAGCCAAAGAAATTGCTCTTGCACCGCCAATAGCTTCCGGATGCGGGGCTGTCATATGATAAGCATCATTTGTATTACCGTATCCGACCATTTCAGCATATATGTTAGCACCTCGTTTGATTGCATGTTCATATTCTTCTAAAATTAAAATCGCAGCTCCTTCACCCATAACAAATCCATCCCTGTTTTTATCAAACGGAATCGAACTCGCATCAGGATCATTTTTTTGTGTTAACGCCATACAATTCGTAAATCCAGCTACTGCTAAAGGAACTATGGTTGCTTCCGTTCCACCAGCAATAATTGCGTCTGCATACCCAAATTTAATAGTACGGAACGCCTCACCAATCGCATTGGTTGATGTAGCACAAGCTGTAACAATTGGAAGACTAGGTCCTTGCGCATTAAAACGAATGGCAATGTTTCCGGTTGCCATATTCCCTATCATCATAGGAATAAAAAATGGAGAAATTCGATTTGGTCCCTTTGATAAAAGTTTTTGTGCTTCATCAAAAAAAGTACTCATTCCACCAGTTCCCGATCCTACATAAACGCCAAGACGAGCCGGATCAGTATTTTCTTCCGAAATACCCGCATCTTCTACTGCTTGCACTGCAGCAGCTATTGCATATTGTGAAAAGAGGTCCTGTTTTCGAGCCTCTGCTTTTTCCATATATTTTAAAGGTTCAAAGTCTTTTACCTCTGCTGCTATTTTTACCTTGTAATCACTTGTGTCAAATTTCGTAATGAAATCAATTCCATTCTTTCCGGATATTAAGCCATTCCAAAATGTATCAACCTGATTGCCTACCGGAGAAATTGCTCCAAGCCCGGTTACTACAACTCTTCTCATATTATTCCTCCTATCTCACGGTCTCTTGCTCGTACCTTGCACGAAAATCTTCTTCCAGTTCTTCAAATAACTGTGCCACCGTTAAGATACGATCCACACGATACCCATTTGCACCAATAAAAGCAAATCCGTTCTCTATTTTCCCGTGAACCGCATTAATCAATGCCGAAGAAATGCAATAAGGGCTTCCTTCTTCCTTGCAAGTTTTAATACAATGCCGCCTGCAATTTTTAGGATTTTTTAATCCTTTTTTTGCATCGGTTAAAAACTCGTTTATAATTGCTCTTCCAGGCAGTCCTACGGGGCTTTCTATAATACCGATATCTTCTTTTGTGCAATTAATATAAGCCTGTTTGAATGCAAGGTCTGCATCACACTCTTCGGTTGCTACAAACCGAGTTGCCATTTGAACACCACTTGCACCAAGACTTAACATTCTATAAATATCTTCACCTGTATAAACACCGCCTGCAGCAATGACGGGAATGCTCTTCTTCGCATCTTCTTCTATTTTTTTTGCTTCCTCAACAACTTCGGGAACTAAGTTTTCCAGACGGTAAGCAGGATCATCAATTTGTTCTTTTGAAAAACCCAAATGCCCTCCGGCCATAGGTCCTTCGACTACAAAACCATCCGGTGCATACTGATAATGACTCATCCAACGTTTTGCAATCAATTTAGCGGTTCTTGCCGAAGAAACAATTGGCACTAGCTTTGTTTTGCTCCCTTCAATTAAGGAAGCAGGCAAATTCAACGGTAAACCTGCACCAGCAAAAATAACATCAATCCCTTCTTCGACTGCAGCTCTTGCCGTTTCAGCAAATTCAGAAATAGCAACCATAATATTGACACCAAGAGCACCTTTTGTCGCTTGCTTTGCCTTTCGAATTTCCTGTCTTAGAATGGATATATTCCGACTCTCTTCTTTATTTTCTTCAATTTCACATGGAATTCCAACATAGCCAAGTCCTACCGCAGATATGACTCCAATTCCTCCGGCTTCTGCTACTGCTACTGCTAGTTTCCTTCCAGATACTCCAATACCCATTCCACCTTGTACAATGGGCGTAGGAAGATGTAAATCTCCGATTTTGAGACCTTTTCCATACCAATTAAACATAAAGTCCACCATCTACCTTAATCGTTTCACCCGTGATATAGTTTGCTTGGTCACTGGCGAGAAAAACAGCAACATTGGCTATATCTTCCGGCCTTCCCATCCTTTTTAATGGAATGGCCTCAATCGCTGCTTCCTTCGTCTTTTCAGAAAGCTTAGCTGTCATATCCGTTTCAATAAACCCAGGTGCTATGGCGTTACAGGTGATACCTCTTGAAGCAAACTCTTTTGCAACTGTTTTTGTTAAACCAATGAGCCCTGCCTTAGCTGCAGAATAATTCGCCTGCCCAGGATTCCCCATTAAACCGGATACGGAAGAAATATTAATAATAGTTCCCTGACGTTGCTTCATAAACGGTCCGCAAAAGTGTTTGATCATATGAAAAGCACCTTTGAGATTTGTGTCAATGACCTTATCAAAATCCTGCTCCTTCATTGAAAAAATTAAGCCATCTTTTGTAATTCCTGCATTGTTTACTAAGATATCTATTTTTTCAAAACGTGAAATAGCTTGCTTAACCACTTCGCCTGTCTGAGAAAAATCAGTAACATCACATAAAAAAGCTTCCGCCTCAACACCAAAGCTCCGAATTTCTTCACAGGTTTCCAAAGCTGCAGATTGATTAGAGGCATACGCAAATGCAATGTTGGCTCCATTTTTCGCCATCGCGATTGCAATGGCTTTCCCTAAGCCTCTGGATGCCCCTGTAATAAATGCCGTTTTGTTTTTTAACATAATATTCTCCTAAACCACCGCGTATTATTTTAGCTCTGCCAAAACACGATGTAAGTCGTCTTCTTTTTCGACGTTATAGACGGATGCTTGCGGTGCAATTTTTTTAATTAACCCTGAAAGTGTCTTTCCTGGTCCTACTTCTATAAATGTATCAAAGCCTTCTTCTACCATATTTTCTACAGTCGCTTGCCATAATACTGGATTCACAACCTGCTTGGTTATTAATTCCTTACATCTTTCTTTTGTATATGGTCTTGCAGTTGCATTTGCATACACAGGATAAATTGCATCCTCTACAGAAACATCTTTTAAAAATGTCTCTAATTCTAAGGATGCCTCTTTCATAAATGGACTATGGAATGCACCGCTGACTGCAAGCGGTACAGCCATCCCTCCTGCTTCCTTAACTGCTTTTATAAGAGACGGTAACGCATCCTTTTTCCCAGCTACTACCGTTTGTACCGGACTGTTAAAATTAACAGGAAACGTACCTGCTTCTTCATTGCATAAAGAAACAACTGTTTCCGGCTTTAATTTTAATACTGCAGCCATTCCGCCTGGATTTCTCGCTGCTGCATCATTCATAGCTTCTCCACGTTTACAAACAAGAGCAAACCCTTGTCTTAAAGAAATTATATTAGAAAAAGTCAAGGCTGGAATTTCACCCAGTGAAAAGCCTGCTACTGCATCAGGAATGATTCCTTCTGCTTTCAAAGCCTCTGCAATGGCTAAGTCAACAGCAAACAAGCATGGCTGTGTATTTACAGTAATGGAAAGTTCCTCTTTTGTTCCAGTAAAACATTGATCCTTTGTTCCTTGACGCATATCCTCTATCTGATCGAAAATACCTTTCGCAGCATCACTGTACTCATACAGTTCCTTTCCCATACCAGAGTATTGTGCTCCTTGGCCGGCAAATACAAAAGCTATTTTACCCATTTGGTTCCTCCACGAAGTACTTCTTCTGCTTCTTCAAAAATCTCTCGAATAATTTCAGCCGCAGTCTGCTCTTTTTTTACCATAGCTGCAATCTGTCCTGACATAAAGCTTCCTTTTTTTTCATCACCCAATATAGCCGCTGCGTATAAAGAGCCGGCTCCAAATGCTTCTAATTCTGCATCAGACACATCGCTGTTGTATTCCATCTTCAAAAACTCTCTTGAAAACGGTGTTTTTAAAGCACGAACCGGATGACCAAGCCGCTTTCCGGTAGTCATCGTATCGATATCTTTTGCTTTTAATATCTTATTTTTATAATTTTGATGTACGTTGCATTCTTTTGCTACTAAAAATCGAGTCCCAAGCTGAACGCCTACCGCTCCAAGCATAAAGGAAGCGGCTACGCCTCGGCCATCTGCAATGCCTCCTGCTGCTAGAACCGGAATATCTACCGCATCGCATACCTGCGGTACCAATGACATTGTTGTAATCTCACCAACATGACCACCGGATTCTCCACCCTCTGCTATTACAGCAACTGCTCCATTTCTGGCTACTAGTTTCGCAATTCCTGTTGATGGTACAACAGGAATGACCTTTATACCAGCTCTAATCCAATCCTTCATATATCTTGAAGGATTTCCGGCACCAGTCACTACCACAGCTACTTTCTCCTCTGCAACTAGCTTTGAAACCTCTTCTACATGGGGACTCATCAGCATTATGTTCACACCAAAAGGTTTATCGGTCAGCGATTTTGCCTTACGAATTTCCTTTCTAAGCCACTCCCCATCTGCATTCATTGCAGAAATAATTCCAAGACCTCCAGCATTGGAAACTGCGGCTGCCAAATCAGCATCCGCAATCCATGCCATTCCACCCTGGAAAATGGGATATTCGATTCCTAATATCTCACAAATTGGTGTCTTAATCATGATTAACCCCTATTCTAATGCAGCATCAATTGCCTTTACCACGTCTCCAACCGTTTTTAAATCTTCATTCATCTCAAGTGAAATACTAAATTCATCTTCCAGATTCATTACTAATTCTACAGTGTCTAAAGAATCCAATTCCAATTCAGCCCATGTGCTTTCCATTTTGATCTTGTCAGCATCACAATCCTTTGCATCTACTAAAATGTTTACTACCTTTTCAAATGTTGTCATATTCTTATCCTCCAATTTACTTTTTTTATTTGCTCCAACGTAGGATACATGCCCCAGTTGTGAGGCCCCCACCAAAAGAGCTCATTGCTAATAAGTTTCCTTTTTTTAACTTTCCCGCCTTGTTCACTTCATCCAACAATAACGGAATTGCTGCTGCCGAGGTATTTCCTCTGCAATTTATATTGGTGAGAAATTTTTCTCCATCAATATCCAATCGGCCTATCGCAGAATCCAAGATTCGCATATTTGCCTGATGCGGCAAAACATAATCAATTTCTTCTCCGGTAACATCAGCAAGCTTCATAACCGCTTTGATATCCCTGCACATAGAAGATACGGCAAAACGGAAAACTTCCTTCCCATCCATTTGAAGAAAAGGCTCTAGCTCACTTTCCTTACGGAACGGACAATTCCCAGAAACATTGGGAGCTGCAAGTGCATGAGTATTTCCTTTTGCAGTTAAGCGTATTGCTAATAGATCTTCTCCTTCTCCTAAAACAACCGCTCCTGCACCATCGGCAAAGATGACACTCGTGTTGCGTTCTCTCCAATCCACTAGCTTTGAAATAGCTTCTGCTGCTACAACTAATATTTTCATTTTTGGATTTCTTGCAAAGTAACCTGTAGCTACATCCATTGCATATAGAAATCCAGTACACGCTGCATTTAAATCAAATGCAGGACATTTTGCTCCAATACGAGCTTGTAACACACAAGCCATTGAAGGAGTAATATAATCCCCAGATAATGTAGCACAAATAATCAAATCCAATTCTTCTGCCGTAACTCCACTATCTTCTAATGCACGTTTTGCAGCTAACTCAGCCAAATCAGTTATGGTTTCTTCCCCACAGATCCGGCGTTCCTCAATTCCGGTTCGAGTTCGAATCCATTCATCATCTGTATCCATGATCTTTGCAAGATCATCATTTGTTTTACAAAGTGACGGCAGACCACTACCGGTTCCTAATATTCGAAAGCTCATTTTTTATTCCTCGCTTCCAGTCTTTTCTTGAAAAATTCATTTAATTTAGTAATACCTCTTACCAAAATTTCTTTTTCCTCTTCCGTCATGCCTGCGGCTACATTTCGAACCATATTCTCATGAAAATACTGATGTCCGGCATTAACCTTATGACCTAATCGAGTTAATTTCACAAAAACACGTCTTCCGTCATTTTCAGACTTAATTTTCTCAACGTAACCTTTTCTGGCTAACTTATTGATTGCAACGGTAACAGAAGGTAATGTAATATTCATATCCAAAGCAATGTCGCTAATGGTTTTTCCCTTTTCTTTATCCTTTGCTACTGCTTCCAACAAATGCAATTCATTAATCGAAAGATCCGATTGCTCTGAATTCCTAACTGCCTGCTCTTCTATTTTCAATATAGAACGAAAGGTATCTGCTAATAAACCATTCAGCTCTCTGGAAAATAGATCCATTCTGTTTCCTCCTTATATGCTATTTCTTTTAAATGATATGTAAAATATTAATTAGATTGACGAACTAATTATAAAACTGATTAATTAGTTTGTCAAACTATTTTCCAGTTTTTTTCCTATCATAAGATTTATTCCCAAAATCACATGGGTTCAATCCATTTGTTAAATTCTCCAATATTTTTTAAACTATACTTTATACTATTATCTATAAAAATTCGAAAACCAAAAAAGTGCAAACGATATTTCCTACATAATAAAAAA
>JAYFPL010000086.1:0-35159 GCA_034927775.1 Anaerovorax sp.
TTAAATCCGGAATTAGGCAGTGAAGAATTTAAATCCTCTCAGAAAATTGTAAAATTGCTTCAAGATGAAGGATTAGAAGTTATTTATCCTTTTGACGGAATGGCGACGGCTTTTAAGACTTCAATTAATAAAGGCAAGAAAAATAAAGTGGCTTTACTCGTAGAATACGACGCGCTTCCTAATATAGGGCATGCCTGCGGGCATTGTGCAAGCGGTATGGCAAGTATAATGACGGCATTGTCACTTTATTTATCAAGAGATGAAATTGATGCACAGATTGATCTTATCGGAACTCCAGATGAAGAAATTAACGGAATGAAATGTATAATGGCGAAGCATCATATCTTTGATGAATATGACTTTGCTGCAATGGTACACATGGGTGGAGTAAATACGTTAGAAGTTAATTTTATCGCTTTAACTGGATTAACCTTTCAATTTTTTGGACAGGCCTCTCATGCAGCACAAGCACCCGAAAAGGGAAAAAATTCCTTAAATGCGGTACGCCTTTTGTTTGATAGTGTTGATATGATGCGTCAGCATGTTACCTCGGACGCTCGAATTCATGGATATATTAAAAATGGAGGGAACGCATCTAATGTTGTACCGGATTATACAGAAGCGGAATTTTTAGCAAGAGCACCTCATAGAGATGAAGTGAAAGACATTGTTGACTGGATGAAAGACTGCGGAAGGGCAGCAGCATTGGCTACGCGTACAGAAGTTAAAATACAGCCGTTAGGAGAACCATTTTTTGACCTGCATGTTAGCTCAGAAGGAAAAGAAGTTATGCGTGAATGCTTTCAAGAGCTCGGATTGCCACTTTCAAGCGAAAAATTTATAGGCTCTTCCGACATGGGAAATGTTGATTATATTTGTCCGGCATTTCATCCAATTGTAAGCATTGGGCAGATGTTGAATGTACATACTTCAGAATTTGCTGATGCTATGACCGATAAGCGAACTCATAATGCAATTGTAAACGGAGCAAAAGTACTTTTGCATTTGATTTTTAAGCTATATGGAAATCCTGAAAAATTGGAAGCAATCCGCAAAGAGCATCAGGAGTATCGGGCACGTGTGGAAGGGTCAGAGTAAAAACCTATTTTTTTAAATAAAAAATAAAGGAAACCTGCTTTTACTTATATATAAGCAGGTTTTTTTTAAAATAATTTTTAAAATTGCTTTAATTCTTTAGGGTAAATGTAAGACAAACAATTCTGAAAAGACGAACTATTTTGATTTTTATTTTGCTATTTCACATCCTGAATGCTATAATAAACCCAAGGTGAAAAGCCGAAAAAGAAAATAAAAGTTTAGGAGGATGCTGAGATGAAAGGATATACAAGTGATGCGATCAGAAATGTCGCCCTTATCGGGCACGGAGGCTGTGGAAAGACTACGCTGCTCGAAGCTCTTTTATTTGATACCGGAGTCATTACCAGAATGGGTAAGGTAGAAGAAAAAAATACCGTATCTGATTATGACAAAATGGAAATGGAAAAAGGCTATTCCATTAACGCAACTGTTGTTTCTGCAGAATACAACGATACCATGATCAACTTTGTAGATACTCCAGGTTATTTTGACTTTGTTGGTGAAATGAAGTCAGCACTACGCGCTGTTGAAAGTGCAATTGTAGTAGTTGATGCGTCGGCCGGCATTCAAGTCGGGACCGTAAAAGCATGGAAAGCTGTACATAGTGATATGCCTGCATTCTTCCTTATTAATAAAATGGATAAAGAAAACGTAGATTTTGAAAGTGTTTTATCCAGCCTAAGAGAAAAGTTCGGAAAAATTGTGACACCTTTTATGCTTCCGATTATGGATGGAGAAGAGCTGAAGGGTTATATAAATGTCGTTAATCGCAAGGCTTACAAGTTTACAGGAAAAGGATCGGAAGAAATTCAAGTGCCAAAAAACAAAGAGGCACTGATGGACGAATATCGTCAGCTGCTCATTGAATCTGTAGCAGAGTCAGATGAAACACTTTTAGATAAATTTTTTGAGGGAGAGGAATTTACGGATGCTGAAATCTTAAAAGGTTTGCGTGCAGGAATTAATGCTGGAACGTTAGCACCGGTTATGGTTTGTTCTGCAACAAAGGTTGTAGGAATTAAAGCGCTTTTGGAAATGATTTGTGATTACTTCCCTACACCAAAAGAGCACAAAGAATACACTGGGTTAAATGAAAAAGATGAAGCAGAAGTACGTGCTTGCTCCTCTAATGAAAAAACTTCCGCATTTGTTTTTAAAACCCTAGTAGATCCTTTTGTAGGGAAAATTTCTATGATAAAAGTAATTTCCGGTTCGATAAAAGCTGGAAGTGAATATTACAATATGCATGCAGAGAAGAGTGAAAAAATCGGAAAGCTATTCTTTATGAGAGGAAAATCACAATTTGAAACAGCGGCAGCTGAGGCTGGAGATATCGCAGCCATCGCAAAATTACAATATGCGAAAACCGGTGATACACTTTGTGATAAAGCATCACCGATTCGATTCCCTGAAATTTTCTTCCCGGAACCATCTTTACAAATGGCAATTGTTCCAAAGGCTAAAGGAGATGATGAGAAAATAGGAACCGGTTTGAGTAAGCTCATGGAGGAGGATCCATCCTTTACTATTATTCGTAACCCGGAAACACACCAGATGTTAATCGGTGGTCAGGGGGAGATTCAGATCGGCATTATTATGGCAAAACTGAAAGAAAAATTTGGTGTTGATGTAGAAATTGAAGACCAAAAAATTCCATATAGAGAAACGATCAAAGGGAATTCAGATGTACAGGGTAAACATAAAAAACAATCCGGAGGTGCAGGTCAGTACGGTGATGTGCACATTCGTTTCTCACCTTCTACAGAAGAATTTGAGTTTAGTGAAGAATTATTTGGCGGATCGGTTCCAAAATCTTACGTTCCTGCGGTTGAAAAGGGTTTGAGAGAATGTATGGCAAAGGGACCTTTAGCTGGCTATCCGGTTGTAAATGTGAAGGCTGTATTATATGATGGCTCGTATCATGATGTAGACTCAAATGAAATGGCATTTAAAATAGCTGCTTCCTTAGCTTTTAAAAAAGGAATTGCAGAAGCAAAACCGATTTTGTTAGAGCCTATTATGCATGTTGAAATATTAGTTCCGGATGAATACATGGGAGATGTTATGGGTGATCTCAATAAGCGAAGAGGAAAGATTTTAGGTATGGAACCACTGTCCGATGAACAAAAGCTTATGGCCGAGGTACCAATGGCAGAAATGCTTACATATGCAATTACATTGCGCTCAATGACTCAGGCAAGAGCAAGTTTCCGCATGTGGTTTGAACGATATGAGGAAGTACCGATGCACTTAAGCCAAAAAATTATTGAAGGAGCAAAACAGAACGGTGAATAACCGTTAAATCCTGAATACAAAAATACCGCGGGCCTCCAAATAACCGCGGTATTTTTGTTGATCCAATCATAATTATATTACAAAATATTACAAATAGTTGACGGAACAGAATCATCCGTTTATAATTTGGGCTGAGTAAATGAATAAAAAAATTACACATTAGAGGAGTACTATTTATGAAATCAAGACAATTAAATCGGGTTTTTTTACCATTGATGCTCAGCACGATGGTTTTTTTATCAGGATGCAATCTGTTTGCCGAACAAATAGAAATAAATCCAGAAATACATAAACAAGCAAGTACCCAGACAATTTTCTTATTAGGTGATCTGAACGATAAAGTATCAGATTCAAGGCGGGGGCAGTTAGAGAATCTGGTGGCAGAGGCAATCTCATTATGTCAAAAGCGTGAAAATAAACAAAACTATGAAATGGGAAAAACAGAGGAAAAATTATGGAATAAAATTTCTGCTTTATTGGATAAAGAAACCATTCGTCAGTTAGGGAAAATAGAAGATGAAGGGGATGTGGATGAGGAATCATCTGATGTTGATTATGTAGAGGAAGTCCTTACTCGATTAAAGAAGACAATCTCAAAAGAAGATTATACAAAGATTAATCAATTGATGGAGGTAGTGAACGCTGATGACTCCAGTGTAGAAGATACTATTGATGCACAGGATAAGCTGAAATTAATATTACAAAAATATTCTCAGTTAAATGCAGCAGCAACTATTATGAACTTACTAGATGAGCCTGCTCAAAATCATATAGCAGTGTATCGAATTCAAAAGGATTATTCAATTATTTATGAAAATGGGAGTAAAAGTGGTTTAAATGATTTAAATTTAGAGAAACAAAAGGAAATGGGGAGTCATTGGAATGAAATAAAGAGTATTTTGCCAGAGAGTAAATTAAATCAGTTTAAATATTTTGCTGTAACCAGTGATGGTGAATGGGGAACTTGTGCTTATGTAATGCGTATCGATAAGACAGGAGAGGATTGGTGCATTAGTATTGATCCCGCAGATAAAATAGATGATGGATTGTTTCCTTATACGATTGTACATGAATATGCACATTATCTTTCTTTAAATAACAATCAAGTAGAGTATTATGAGAGTGATGTTTCTTATCCAATGGATATGTATTGGGATTACGAATGCATAGCAAAGAAGGATTCTTATCTACAAGCGTATTATAAACAGTTTTGGAAACCTATTTATATGGATTGGCTGTCGGATCCAGAGAATGTATACTTTTATTCAAGGCATCACAACGAATTTCCGACCGAATATGCAGCTACGGATTGTTCTGAAGACTTTGCAGAAAGCTTTGCTGGCTATGTATTTGAAGAAAAAGCAAAATCTTCTCAGTTAAAAGATAAATATGATTTCTTCAATCAATATCCTGAGCTTGTTGAATTAAAGAATGAAATTTTAAAAAATGTTGAAAAAAATAATATTTATGTGAATCCTGAAATTGACCCGCCATATGAAGAAGAGGCGGCTTAAAAGGAGAAATTATGGCGAAAAAATCAAAAACAGTATTTGTGTGTCAACAGTGTGGATATGAAAGCGTAAAATGGATGGGACAATGCATTTGCGGTGCATGGAATACTATGGTAGAGGAAAAGGTAGTTGAAATTCAAACCGATGATAAACGAAGACGAGGAACGAGCAATAACGGCGTTTGTCCAAAAGCAATCCCGATTAATCAGGTTCATTCCGGGGACTATAGCCGATTGGATACCGGCATTTCAGAGTTAAACCGAGTATTGGGAGGTGGACTTGTAAAAGGTTCTCTTACCTTAATTTCAGGGGAACCTGGAATCGGAAAATCAACGATAATCATACAAGCAGCTTCAAAAATAGCAAAGAAATACGGAAAGGTACTATATGTAAGCGGTGAAGAATCGGAGGAGCAGATTAAGATGAGAGCCGATCGTGTTTGTGAGGGTGATTTGCAGAATTTATTCCTTCTTGCAGAAACGAATATGGATGTCATCACTAAAGTTGCGGAAGAGCTGCAACCGATCTTTCTTATTATAGATTCTATCCAAACAATGTATTCTGAGGATCTAGACTCGGCACCAGGTAGTGTATCACAGGTACGCATTTGTGGGAATATGTTAATGCGGATAGGAAAAAATGGACAACTTCCTATTTTTATTGTGGCACATGTTACAAAGAATGGTGATTTAGCAGGACCCAAAATTGTGGAACACCTTGTAGATTGTGTTTTACATTTTACAGGAGAAAGAAATCAAGAATTACGTATTTTACGTGCGTATAAAAATCGTTTTGGGACAACCAGTGAAATTGGTGCGTTTGAAATGGAGGAGCAAGGCTTAATTGAGATAGAGAATCTATCAAAAAGTTTTTTAGAAGGGTTAGAGGACGGAACGGAAGGTGCTATGGCAACGGCTGTTTATGAAGGGACACGACCTTTGCTGTTAGAAGTACAATCATTAACATCTCCAACGAATATTGGGTTTGCCAGACGAACTGCTTTGGGTGTAGAGTTATCAAGATTAAACATGATCTTAGCCGTACTTGAACGAAAAGCCGGTATATCACTTGTAAATCAAGATGTATATGTTAATGTAGTGGGAGGGTTAAAACCAGAAGGAACATCCACAGATTTAGCAGTAGCTTTGGCAATTTACTCAACCTTAAAGGGTGTGCCTGGATCTTCTAAGATATTAGCAATGGGTGAAATCGGATTAACTGGTGATTTGCGTTCCGTTCAAAATGCAGAAAAAATTGTAAGAGAAGCTGCTCGAATGGGATTCGAAAGAATTTTATTACCAAGAAAAAATGCAGAGAAAATAGCTGAGATTCCTAAAGGAATCACATTAATTGGTGTGACCAGTTTAAAGGAAGCCATTCGAAAAATATATTAAAATTAAGGCATCTTATATAATAAGGGAGTAAAGTGTTTTAAGTGATGACTTTGAAGCACTTTACTCCCTTGTACTATTTTTAAATCTTTTTATTCCACAATCAATTCGGTTGGTTATTTATTGGACATTTTCTTTGCTTCTATTTCGAACCAGAATGTGCTTCCTTCTCCTTCTTTACTTTCTACGCCAAAGTGAGCTTTATGAAGAAGGAGAATTTCTTTTACAATAGAAAGACCTAGTCCTGAACCACCGGATAGTGATCGTACTCGATTGCTGCTGGCTTTATAGTAACGATCCCAGATGTGATCAAGCTCTTCGGGTAGAATGCCTTGTCCGAAATCAGTTACACTAAGCCGAATCCATTCATTCTCTCTATTCAGTGTTACAAGAATGTGCTTTGAATCGCCTCCATATCGAATTGCGTTATTCAGAAGATTTGAAACAACTTGTGTTAGTCTGGTCTCGTCTCCTGATATTATATAACTTTCGGAATTCTCCATGTTGCAATTAAATTCAAATTGATAACCTTCTTGTTCTTCTAAAATAAGATAGGTTTGAAGAAGGCTTGCCACAACACTTTTTAAATCAAAGTCATGAATTTGCAAAGCTTCTACTCCTGATTGCATTTTTGAAATCGTGAGTAAATCACTTACCAATAGGTTTAAACGATCTGCTTCATCGATAATTACTTGCAAATGCGCATTGCGTTTTTCCGGATTTTCTCCCGATAAATCTCGAATCATTTCTGCATAGGATTTTACCATTGTAAGTGGTGTACGTAAATCATGAGAGACGTTTGCAATTAAATCTTTCTGTAGATTGCTTGTTTTTGCTAATTCTTGCGATGTATAAGTAAGCGTATCAGCAAGTGCAATCATTTCGGAATAATGTCCGCCGTCAAAGGTAACGTTATAATTTCCTTTTGCAAGTTGCGCAGCTGAATTTTTAATATGAATGATAGACTTTGTAACTCGTCGTGAAAGTAACAGAGAAAATACAAAGGCCAAAGTCAAAGAGATAATGGTTACATAAATCAATTGATTGGCTAAGATGTCTACCGTTGCTTCTACCGGTGAAAGCGGTGCAAAAATACAAAGAAAGGTTGTTTCATTCTTATTATTCGTAATCAAACTGCCATATATCATCGTATCCTTTTCACCGGAAGGACTTGCTGCAGTAAAAGAAACTGTATGCGTTGGACTTTGTGTTACTTGATGTTTGATTAAATTAATATCTTGCAATGGTTTATAAGAAGCACGCGTTGGAGGATAATCTCCACAGGAGGTAAGAATAATTCCTTCCGGAAACTCCATAAAAACATACATATCATTTTTATAAGAAATTTGAGTGATTTCTTCAATCATACTTGTGAAGGTTGATGCATCTGCAGATGTATAATCTTTGGAAATGGCATCTGCAATTTTTAAAATTTGACGTGCTTTCATATCTTGATAATAGGTTTGTAGAAAAAATATCTGCAAAAACCACAAAATAACCAAAACGAAGGCTGCAAACAAGCCAAAATATAGCCATAACTTAAACTGAAGGCTCTTTGTATCAATCGTTTTATACGAACTCAAATTAAATTTCAAATTTATAACCTACCCCTCGAAGTGTCACGATATGATCGCGATATTTACCCAAGTTATTACGTAAATTTTTAATATGCGTATCAATGGTACGGTCGTCTCCAAAGAAATCATATCCCCAGATATCACGCAGTAGCTTGTCCCTGGATAGGGCAATATTTTTGTTTTGAACAAGATAAAATAAAAGGTCATATTCCTTCGGCGTTAATTCTATTTTTTCTCCGTCAATTGTTACATTACGAGCCGGAATATCAATTTCCAAGCCATCAAATGAAAGAATATCATTATTCTGTGCATTACACTGCTTTCTTCGAGTCAATGCAACGTTAATACGTGCCATTAATTCCTTTGGGCTAAAGGGTTTTACTACATAATCATCAATGCCGAGTTCAAATCCAAACAATTTATCGTATTCTTCTCCGCGGGCGGAAAGCATGATTACAGGAATGTCACTTGTTTTCTTTATTTCTTTGCAGGTTGAAAATCCATCCAGCTTTGGCATCATAATATCCATCACGATGAGATCAAAGTCAAATTGCTTGGTAAGTGCGATGGCCTCCATGCCATCTGCAGCTTCTTTGACTTCATAACCGTTGAATTCGGCATATTCACGGATGACCTCGCGAATTTTTTGTTCGTCATCTACAATTAAAATATGCGGCATAAAAATGTCTCCTTTCTCTTCGTGTTTTAGTTGTTTTTTTGATTATAACATTATAACATAAGGATTTCTCTAAGAATAACTTTCCTTTGTGAAAAATAGGTGTTTTTTTAATAAAATATTTGTGTTGACACGCAAATTTCATTGTGATAAAATAAAAAATTGTTTTCTTGACATATTATGCTGCTGTCATTTATACTATAAATAGACTGGGGGCGTTTATTATGTTTACAATCGGTGAAAAAATTGTATACCCAATGCATGGTGCGGGTGTCATTGAAACCATTGAAGAAAAGAAAATCCTGGGAGAATCAAGACGGTATTATATTTTAAAACTGTCTTGCAGTGATATTAAAATTATGATTCCTGTAGAAACTTCTAATGAGATAGGAGTAAGAACTATCGTCTCAGAGGAAAAACTATCTTGTGTTATTGATATATTGCATAGCAAGTCTTCTGTTATGTCCACAAATTGGAATCGTAGATATCGTGAAAATATGGAAAAATTAAAAACAGGAGAGATTGAAGAAGTTGCAGAAGTTGTAAGAGATCTGACTCGTTGTGAGCGAGATAAAAAACTTTCTACTGGAGAAAAGAAAATGCTTATCAATGCAAATCAGATTTTAGTTAGTGAAATTATTTTAGTCAAAGATATTGATCAAGATGCTGCAACGGCAATTGTTGATGCAGCAGTTTGAACAAATAAGGAAAATAAAAAATAAAGGAGGGAGGTGAAAGCGTGTTCACTAAAATATTTCGGATTGTATTTACACTATGCGGGCTGTTATTTGGATACGGCGTTGCCTTATTAATTAATAAATTTTTAATGGTGAGTAATTTAAGTACTGCATTAGGAATGAGTCATTCAGAAGAACTTGTTATGTCGGTGGCTTTTATTCTTTTATCTGGAATTATATTTTTTAAATTAGCACCATTTGTTCGGAAACATGGCGTAAAAGTGGCCAGAGGAATTGAGTCAGATTTGGCAAAGGTTCCAACGAATGATATGGTTGCGGGAATTATTGGATTAATCATTGGATTAATCATCGCATTTTTTATTAGTCAAATATTGTATTCTATTACTGTTTTAAATGTTGCTTATATTAATACAATTTTGTCTGTTATTAGTTACTTATTCTTAGGATATTTGGGAATGAGTGTAGCGCAAAAGAAAAGCAAAGATGTACCAGCTTATCAATGGATGACGACTTCCAAAAAGCAATCTAAGGGTAAAGGTAAGGGGAACGATGCCAGCCCTAAAATTTTAGATACCAGTGTTATTATTGATGGTCGTATTGCAGATATTATGAAAACAGGTTTTATTGAGGGCAACATTGTCATTCCTGAATTTGTATTGGTTGAACTTCGTCACATAGCAGATTCTTCGGATAGCCTAAAACGAAATCGTGGACGAAGAGGTTTGGATATCCTCAACCGTATCCAAAATGATTATGGGATTGATATTTATAATACCAATTCAGAAAAATCTTTGGATGAAATTCCAGAGGTAGATGTAAAGCTTTTAAAGCTTGCTCAGATTATGAACGGAAAAGTTGTTACTAATGATTTTAATTTAAATAAAGTTGCCATGATTAAAGGGGTTGAGGTTCTTAATATTAATGAGTTAGCAAATACATTAAAACCGGTTGTACTTCCGGGTGAGGACATGCAGCTCTTCCTTGTAAAAGAAGGAAAAGAAAATAATCAGGCAGTTGCTTATTTGGATGATGGAACGATGATTGTTGTAGAAGAAGGAAAGCGATATATTGGAAAAACAATTGATGTCACAGTAACCAGTGTATTGCAAACATCTGCTGGACGTATGATTTTTGCTAAGCCGAAGCGCTAGAAAGAAACCATAGGAGCAATTATGTATCAAGATAAAAAAATTGCTGTTATTATTGCAGCCGCTGGCTCAGGAACAAGAATGGGCAGCGGCATTTCAAAACAGTTTAGAGAAATCAGCGGCCTGCCAGTATTGGTAAGGGCCGTTGGTGCTTTTTCTGAGCATCCTTTCATTGATGAAATTTATATTGTAACAAAAGAAGAACATCGGGAATTTGTTTTATCAAATATAGTTAAAAAATATGGATTACAGAAGGTAAAAGCGGTCATTGTTGGTGGAGAACAGCGTCAGGACTCTGTCTATAATGGTATCAATGCTTTAAGCCAAAATGTTGATTTTATTTTAGTTCATGATGGAGCAAGACCGTTTGTATCATCAGATGTCATAACGCAGACGATTGAAGCATTGCTGGAGCACAAAGCTGTGGCAGCAGCTGTCCCGGTAAAGGATACCATAAAAACATGTGAAGAAGGTATTTTTACAGGAACACCAAATCGTGATCTTCTTTTTGGGGTACAAACACCGCAGGGGTTTCATTTTTCAGTTTTAAAAAATGCATTAGAAAAAGCAGAATTAGATCGCTTTTATGGGACGGATGATGCAGTTTTAGTTGAAAGAATTGGTCAAAAAGTGTATCTTGTAGAAGGTGATTATAATAATATTAAAATCACTACAGAAGAGGACTTGATTTTTGGACAAGCGATCGCGGAGAGAGTGAATAAAGAAGGTGAAGCGCTTTTGGAAGAAATCAACAATCAAAATAAATTCAGAGTTGGAACAGGATATGATGTTCACAGACTGGTTGAAGGAAGAAAGTTGATTTTAGGCGGTGTAGAAATTCCTTATGAAAAAGGTTTGCTCGGACACTCAGATGCAGATGTATTGTTGCATGCAATTATGGACGCTTTGCTTGGTGCTGCAGCATTGGGAGATATAGGGAGACATTTTCCGGACAATGATCCGGAATATTATGGTATCTCCAGTTTGAAATTATTAAAAAAAGTAGATGAAGCAATCCGAGAAAAAGGATTTTCAATTGGCAACATCGACGCTACGGTGATTGCTCAAAAACCAAAGATTGCCTCGTTTTTGCAAGAAATGAGGCAAAAAATTGCCTTGACATTGCAAATAGAATTGGATTGCATTAATATAAAGGGGACAACAACAGAGCAGCTTGGTTTTTGCGGCCGTGGAGAAGGGATTGCGTCACAGGCTTCTGTTATATTATATCGATAAAAAACAAAACATATAGAAACTATAAGATAGAAGGAGAATTCTTTTATGAGACTTTCAAAGATGTACTTAAGAACGTTGAGAGAAGTTCCGGCTGAAGCAGAGATACCAAGTCATATCTTGCTTTTACGTGCCGGTATGATTCGAAAATTGGTTTCCGGTGTATATGGATTTATGCCTTTGGGCTATCGTTCTTTACGTAAAATTGAGCAAATTGTTCGTGAAGAAATGGATAAAAAGGGTGCGCAGGAGATATTGATGTCTGCGATTCAGCCCTCAGAATTGTGGGAAGAATCCGGAAGATGGGCGGCCTTTGGTCCGGAGATGTTTCGCCTTAAGGATCGAAATGAAAGACAGTTTTGTTTGGGTCCTACACATGAAGAAATATTTACAGATATTGTTCGCAATGAAGTGAATTCTTATCGACAGCTCCCTTTGAATTTATACCAGATTCAAACAAAATACAGAGATGAAAAAAGACCAAGATTTGGACTTATGAGAAGCCGCGAATTTATTATGAAGGATTCTTATTCGTTTGACCGGGATTGGGAGGGTTTGGATAAGAGTTATGATGATATGTATGACGCTTATACGAAAATTTTTACACGTTGTGGCTTAACCTTCCGTGCTGTTGAAGCAGATACAGGTGCAATGGGTGGAAGCAATTCGCATGAGTTTTGTGCATTATCTGAAGTCGGTGAAAGTGAAATTGCTTATTGTGAAGAATGTCAAATGGCTGCGACGACTGAGCGCGCTGCTTGTGTTGATGACAAAGCGCCGGATGAAGCGGAACTTCCGTTAGAAGAAGTATTGACTCCGGGAACAAAGAGCATTGCTGAAGTTGCGGGCTTTTTAGGTATTCCAGAAACAAAGACGATGAAGGCACTCTTATTCCGTGTATATGAGCATGATTATAAATATGTAGCGGCTTTTATTCGAGGTGATCGGGAATTAAATATGACAAAGCTGATCAATGCTTTGAAGATTGCAGAGCATGAAATTGAATTTGCTGATGAAAATGAAATGCATCAAGAAACCGGGTGCGTTGGTGGTTTTACGGGTCCGATCGGATTGCACGATTGCAAGATTGTCGTTGATACAGAATTAGTAGAAGCTAAGAATCTGTGTGCCGGTGCATGTAAGACGGATTACCATATCAAGAATGTGAATTATGGAAGAGATTATAAAGGCGACGTTGTAACCGATTTAAAACTATTAAAAGAGGGAGATCCTTGCCCGGTATGCGGTGCACCCGTTAAGCTTGCAAGAGGTATTGAAGTAGGGCAAGTATTTAAGCTTGGTACAAAATACAGTGAAGCAATGAATGCTTATTATAAAGACGAAAACATGAAAGACCAAGTAATGATTATGGGCTGTTATGGAGTGGGAGTGAGTCGTACTCTGGCAGCAATTGTTGAGCAGCACCATGACGAAAACGGTATTATTTGGCCGATGGCGGTTGCTCCTTACCATGTTGTAGTTACTATAGTAAATACAGGGGATGAGGAACAAGTTGCTCTTGCAGAAGAGATATATGAAGAATTGCAGCGTGCCGGTGTAGAAGTATTGCTGGATGATCGTAAAGAACGACCGGGTGTTAAATTTAAGGATGCGGATTTATTAGGTATCCCGATTCGAATTACGGTTGGAAAGAAGGCTTCCGATAAAATCGTTGAATTTAAGCTTCGTGAGTGTGGTGATTCTATCAATATGAATGCAACCGAAGCGGTAGAGGAAACGGTTGTTTTGGTGAATCAGAGAAAATGATAAAAAGGTAGGAGGGGTTAGAATGTGGATTGGTGGTGTACGTGTTGTTGTTTTAGATGAATACAAACGTATTTTAATGGTAAAGCAGCATCATGATCATAAGGATATTTGGATGGTTCCTGGTGGAGCCATTGAAGAGGGAGAAGATGCATCACAAGCCGCAGTCCGTGAGGTTAAGGAAGAAACAGGTCTTGATGTTGAAGTGGTAAAGCTGCTTTGGCATGTAGAGGAGGTCTCTGAAAATAGGGGGCAACGATTTGTTAATTTCTTTCTGGCAAATAAAGTTGGCGGGGAATTGCATCTTGGAGAAGATCCGGAATTTGATTCTGAACATCAGGTATTACGTGATGTTCAATTCTTGACACAAAAAGAAGTCTTGGGATTGGAGCATGTTTACCCAGACTATTTGCGTGATGAGCTTTGGTATGCGATTGGACGTTACATAGACTGTGATGTATTGTCTAATTCGGTTCATAAACTTATGCTGGATCATTTTAAAGGGAAAGAAAATGGATATAATCCATTTAAACTAAGAAAATAATAAATGCTTTGTAGATTAAAAAAGGAGATGTTGTATGAAAAAAATTGTAACCATTGAAATGGAAAACGGCGATGTGATGAAGGCAGAACTTTATCCGGAGATTGCTCCGAAAACGGTAGAAAACTTTGTTGGTCTGATTGAAAAAAAGTTTTATGACGGTACTATTTTTCACAGAGTCATTCCAGGGTTTATGATTCAGGGCGGTGATCCGACCGGTACTGGAATGGGAGGACCGGGACATACCATTGAAGGAGAATTTGCAGCAAACGGTTTTAAAAATGATTTAAAACATACAGCCGGTGTTTTATCTATGGCAAGAGCTATGGATCCAAACTCAGCAGGATCACAGTTCTTTATTATGGTAGAGGATGCTCCGCATCTTGATGGGCAATATGCAGCCTTTGGAAAATTGATTGAAGGACTGGATGTGGCAAGAATGATTGTTTCTGTAAAAAGAGATGCAATGGATAAACCGAAAACAGAACAAAAAATGAAGAGTGTTACGGTTGAGGAAATTGAAGAATAACAAATAATAAAGGATAAAAAGTAAGAGGATTCCCATTAAAAGGATACTCTTACTTTTTTTATGTAGGAATTATGAAAAATTATGAAATAATGGTGATTTACTTGACTTTACTGTAACATTCTTGTAACATTTAAATGTACTTTTTCATATGGTACATACATAAGAATAAATAGGAGAAACTACTAAAAGATTCTATAATTATTTTATAAAAGTTTAATACGAAATCCAGAAGCAAGGAGGTATGTAAATAGAAACGGTAGATTTGCACAAAGGAGAGTAAAATGAACTTAAAAGATAATTTTGATAAAGAAAAAATTTATAAAATATTTCAAATAATAAAGGACAAGGTATTGTACCATTCTCACCAAAGAAAAAGTATTACAATTGCGAGTGCAGCTGTGATTGGTATTGCCGCAGTATCATTTGCAGCAATCAAAATGATGAGTCCGGATGCATATATGCTTGCGGTAAATGATGTACCGTTTGCCTATATTGAGAATCCGGCGGTAATCGAAGAAGCGATTGGTGAAATTAAGACAGAGATGAGTGAATCCAAAGGTGTGGAAGATATTATTTTTGATGATTCCGCTCTAAAATGCACCGCAGTTAGAAATTTAAAAAAGGATGCAAACATTTTATCCGAAGAACAATTAAAGGAAAAGTTTCTGTTAACAAAATTATTCACTGCAGATGTTTGGGGGATTTCAGTAAATGATAATGATATTTTAGCATTGGCAACCGAAGAAGATGCAAAAAAAGTATTGGATTCTGTCATTGCAAATTATCAAACCGCAGGTTCGAAAATTGTGAGTACGGTTTATAAGGAAAATGTAAAAGTTGTACAGCAGAAGGTTCCTGCTTCTGACGTTTTGACCATTGAAGATGGAGTAAATTTACTTCTTACGGGAAACGCTGAACCGAAAACCTATGTTGTACAGCCCGGTGATACCGTTTGGGATATTGCTAAAGGAAATAATATGACAACCAATCAGCTTCAGCAAATGAACCCAGGATTTGATCCGAATAAAATTCAAATCGGACAAACTTTAAATCTGGTTGAAATGCATCCTTATATTACAATTGTTACAAAAGAGCAAGTAACAAAAGAAGAAAAGGTTGATTTTGAAACAGTTTTTGAAAACACAAATACGTTATATAAGGGAGAAGTAAAAGTAAAAACAGCTGGTGTATACGGTAAGAAAGAAACCATAACTGAGATAGTTAAAGAGAATGGTGTTCAAACTTCTGCCGTAGATTTAGGAACAACCGTTGTTTCACAACCGCAGACACAGGTTGCTTATCGAGGGACAAAATCGTTGTCTACGTTTGTAGGATCCGGAAGCTTTACAAGACCGGTACCTCTTAACGTTTCATCACCGTTTGGTTCTAGAGGCGGAGGAAGACATACTGGTGTAGATCTTCGAAATCCGAAAGGGACACCGATTAATGTTGCTGATGATGGAGTCGTAACCTTTGCTGCTTATTCCGGAAGCTATGGTAATATTGTAAAGGTTTCTCATGGAAATGGTGTTGAGACTTGGTATGCACATTGCAATACGATGTTGGTATCGGTTGGTGAACGTGTAAGCAAAGGACAACAGATTGCAACCGTAGGAATTACAGGGAGAGCGACCGGATATCATCTTCATTTTGAGGTACGCAAGAATGGTGTGCCGCAAAATCCGATGAATTATTTATAAGAATTCATTGAACTTGAAATTTCAATAAGAAAACTTTTGATTAAAAATCAAATATGATATATAATTTTAGAGCGAGTATAGTATACTCGCTCTAAACTGTTTACATAATAAAATCCGTGGTATTAATAATACTATGTGGTTTTTTATATAATAGGACATATTGGTTCTTATTATAAGTTTTTCATATCGCAGTGGCGCAGCCATAAAGAAGGATGCACGGCCACTTTTTTATATGGATGGAGGCAAATATGACTTTTTTTAGTGAAGTGAAGGAGGATATTCAGGCAGTACTGAATCGAGATCCTGCTGCAAGAACCGGTTTTGAAGTATTGCTTTGTTATCCAGGTGTTTGGGCGTTGATTTTACATAAACCGGCGCATTGGATGTATCATCATCATTTAAAGCTGATTGCACGAATATTGTCACAGCTGGCAAGATTTTTTACAGGGATTGAAATACATCCCGGTGCTAGAATCGGACGTCGATGTTTTATAGATCACGGTATGGCTGTGGTCGTTGGAGAAACAGCAGAAATTGGTAATGATGTTACGATTTATCAGGCAGTTACCTTAGGAGGAACAGGGAAGGATAGTGGCAAACGTCATCCGACCATTGGCAATAATGTAATGATTAGTTCCGGAGCAAAGGTTTTAGGACCTTTTACAGTTGGCGACAATTCAAAAATTGGCGCAGGTGCAGTGGTACTCGAGGCCGTACCTCCAAATTGTACGGTAGTGGGTGTCCCGGGCAAAATTGTAAAACGTGGAAACCAAAGAGCAGAGGATTTAAACCAGGTAGATTTGCCGGATCCGATTGCAGTGGAGATGGAATGCTTGCGCAGACGTATTGTTATGTTAGAAAACAAGTTACGCGAAACGGACAAAGGCAAAGTGCACGATACGTGCAACAGTGAGGAGGAAACAAAATGAAAATTTACAACACCTTGACACGACAAAAAGAAGAGTTTGTGCCTATCGATGAAAATGAGATTAAAATTTATGTATGTGGTCCGACGGTGTATAACTATTTTCACATTGGAAATGCGAGGCCTTTTGTAGTATTTGATACGTTAAGGAACTATTTGCAGTACCACGGTAAGAATGTTAAATTTGTACAGAATTTTACAGATGTTGATGATAAAATTATTAACAAAGCTAGAGAAGAGGGTGTTTCTGCCGGAGAAATCAGTGAAAAATACATTGGAGAGTACTATAAGGATGCATCTGCATTGAATGTGAAGAAAGCAAGTGTACATCCGAAGGTAACCGAAAATATGAATGAAATTATTCAATTTGTGCAAGACTTGATTGAAAAGGGATATGCATATGAAGTAGATGGTGATGTTTATTACAGCACACGTAAGTTTGCTGATTACGGAAAATTATCGAAACAGAACATTGAGGATCTTGAATCAGGTGCACGTATTGAAATCGGGGAAAAGAAAAAAGATCCATTGGATTTTGCTTTATGGAAAGCACAGAAAACAGAGGATGAGCTGGCATGGAAGTCCCCTTGGGGATTGGGTAGACCCGGATGGCACATTGAGTGCTCGGTTATGTCTACAAAATACTTGGGTGAGACAATTGACATTCACGCAGGTGGACAAGATTTAACTTTCCCGCACCATGAAAATGAAATTGCTCAGACGGAGGCGCAAACAGGAAAACCGTTTGCAAACTATTGGATGCACAATGGTTATATTACCATTGACAATGAAAAAATGTCAAAGTCAAAGGGTAATTTTTTCACAGTAAGAGACATTTTGCAAAATTATGATGGAGAAGTAATGCGCTTTTTCTTACTTTCCGGTCATTATCGTAGTCCAATTAATTTTAGTGAAGAACTAATGGATCAAGCGAAAAATGGTTTGGCTCGTATGCAAAATGCAAAACTTCACTTGCAGCATTTGATTCAAAATGGAAACGGTGAAATGACAGCAGAAGAAGCTGCTCGATATACTGATTTAGAAAAGTATCGTCAAAAGTTTATTGATGTTATGGAGGATGATTTAAATACGGCTGATGCAATTAGCGTTGTATTTGAGTTGATTCGAGACATTAATACCGTAACAAAAGAAGGTGCTTCTAAAGTATTTGCAGAGAAGTGTCTGTCGTTATTAGATGAATTAACCGAAGTTTTGGGATTGCTTCGAAAAGATGATTCTGACGATGTTATTGATGAAGACATTCAGAAATTAATTGATGAAAGACAGGAAGCAAGAAAGGCTAAGAATTTTGCTAGAGCCGATGAAATTCGTGATTTGCTGAAAGAAAAAGGCATCACGTTAAAAGATACGCCGCAGGGGATTCAAATTATTCGAGAATAATTCTTTATAAACATCATTAAGGAGAAGTGAAAAAAGAGGAATGTATGAATCGCTATGATTTTCCCAAGGTAGATTTACATTTACATTTAGATGGTTCTGTAAATCCCAAAAGTGCATATGAAATGGCCAAAGAGCGAAAGCTTCTGATTGCTGATGCATCATTTGAACAATTTCGAAAAGGTATGGTTTTAGAGGAAGAAATTGAAAGCCTTTATGATTATCTGAAAAAATTTGAAGTACCGACTGTAATTTTACAAGATACGGAGGCGTTAGAACGTGTCAGCTTTGAACTTGTTTTGCGTTTGGCTGGTCTTGGATTGTGTTATGCTGAAGTTCGCTTTGCTCCGCAGCTTCATACAAAAAAAGGCTGTACCCAAAGAGAGATTGTAGAATCTGTGCTTCGAGGTGCTAACAGGGCTATGCAGCAAAGAACAACGATAAAAGTAGGTATATTACTTTGTACAATGACATTGATGACAGTAGAACAAAATGAAAAGGAGAACCTTGAAACAGTAGAACTGGCTAAAGAGTATCTTGGACATGGTGTGGTTGGTCTTGATATGGCAGGTGCAGAAGGAATCGTACCACTCATTAAGCGGGAACTTCTTTTTTCTCGAGCGAAAGAACTAGACATACCATTTACCATTCATGCCGGAGAGGTAGAGTGTGCGGAAAATGTGAAAACTGCCATAGAGTTTGGTGCAAGACGAATTGGACATGGACACCATTGTATCGATGATGCAAACGTGTTACGCCTTGTATTAGAAACAAAAACACCACTTGAGATTTGTATTACAAGTAATATTCAGTGCAAAAATCAGCCGTCTTATGAGGCGCATCCGATTAAGTCGCTCTATGAGATGGGAGCTGCGGTTACAATGAACACGGATAATATGGTACTTTCGAATGTGACGCTGGATTCGGAGTATGCCATTGCACAAAAGGTATATGGATTTACAAGGTTAGATTTGATTACACTGAATGAAAACAGCATTCGAGCATCATTTTTGTCGGAAGAAGAAAAGGCAGATTATCTTAATAAAATGAAATCGTATCGTTAAGATTTTCTCTTATTTCCTTGTGGGATTATAAACTTGACAATAGAATATTTATTCGATACAATTTACAATGTATTAAATAATAAAATCAGAAGGACTCACTAAAACGAGGACATCGAAGGAGGACTACTTTGAAAAACGTAAAAACAATTGCAAAACCTACATTAAAAACATCTGCTTGTCAGGGTGGCTGTGGCGAATGCCAGACTTCTTGCCAGTCTGCTTGTAAGACTTCTTGCACTGTTGCAAATCAGGAATGTGAAAATACTAGACGCAGATAGTTAAATTTGAAGTTAAAAAAACAGCAGTCGTGCTGTTTTTTTTATCTAGTAGGAAATGTTAGATTTTAATACTAGATAAAAAAGGAAGTGCAGAGGGGCGGAAGCCTCTTTGTCCATAAAGGACGGTGCTCAGCGAATGAAATGAGCGCCAAAGGGACCATGGGGTTCCCTAGTGGCGTGGTAAAGCCACTTTTTTTATTCAATGAGAGACATTTCTGTAATTGAATTGTTTTAATATATAAGTAACAATTAAGAGTAAATAGGAGGATAATTGTGATACATAAATATAAATTTAAAGAACAAAATATTGTTTTGGATGTCAACAGTGGTGCCATCCATCTTGTGAGTGACAGTATTTTTGATATTTTAGATAGCTATAAAGATAAAACCAAGGAAGAGATTATTTCTTCATTAAATAATAGATATGATGAAGAGGAACTGGAAAAAGCATATGAAGACATTCAAACATTAGAAAATGAAAACATGCTTTTTTCAGACGATTCTCAAATTACGCATGAAATGTTGGAGGGACGCGGCTCTGTCATTAAAGCTATGTGTCTACATGTAGCTCATGATTGCAATTTACGCTGTAAATATTGCTTTGCCGATAAAGGGGCTTATGTTGGAGAACGTGCATTGATGTCTTTGGAAACCGGGAAAAAAGCAATTGACTTCTTGTTAAATCAATCAGGCAGTCGAAGAAATTTGGAACTTGATTTCTTTGGCGGAGAACCGCTTATGAATTTTGATGTCGTCAAAGAATTGGTCCGTTATGGGAGAGAAGCAGAAAAACCTTTGAATAAAAACATTCGTTTTACTATTACTACAAACGGTGTCTTGTTGGATGAATCAAAGATGGATTTCATAAATAAAGAGATGTCAAATGTTATTTTAAGCGTTGATGGAAGAAAAGAAGTAAACGATGAAATGCGGCAAACCATAAATGGTCAGGGAAGTTATGATGTAATTATGGACAACTATTTGCGTTTTGTAGAGAAGAGAGAGGGCCTTTATTATGTGAGAGGAACTTTCACGGCAAAAAATTTAGACTTTGCTGAAGATGTTAAGCATTTGGTTGACTTAGGATTTAAAAATGTATCGGTCGAGCCGGTAGTGACAGATCCTTCCTTAGATTATGCTCTTCATGACAGTGATGCAGAAATTATAAAAGCGGAATATGATCGTTTGACAGAACTGTTTTTGGAATATGAGAAGCAGGGAAAGGAATTTTCTTTTTTCCACTTTAATTTAGATCTGAATCAAGGACCATGCGTTTATAAAAGGGTGGCTGGCTGCGGAGCTGGAACAGAATACGTTGCTGTGTCGCCGGAAGGTGATATTTATCCTTGTCATCAGTTTGTGGGGAATGAAGAATTTAAACTTGGTAACGTTTCAGATTCTATATTTGAAAATAAACTTTTTGACCGATTTAATAAAGCACATATTTATAATAAAGAAGCTTGTCAAGAGTGCTGGGCAAAATTTTATTGCAGCGGCGGATGTCATGCAAATGCATATCACAGCAATGGAGATGTTCTAAAGCCGTATGAACTTGGATGTGAACTGGAAAAGAAACGGTTGGAATGTGCGATTGGCATTAAGGCTGTAGAGGCTTGTCAGGAATAAGAAGGAAACTGAAAAGGGAAGCAGGAGGAAACGATTGAGAATTTTAGTGGTAAGCGATACACATGGGTATGTACAGTCAGCCATGGAGATATATCGTATGCAGCATGAATCACAGCCCATTGATTGCATTGTTCATTTAGGTGATTTGGTATCCGATGCTAAAGCATTGAGCATAAGGCTTAATGCAAAGGTGATTAGCGTAAAGGGCAATATGGATGGCAGTCATTCAGATGCGGATTATCAAATATTAGAAACTGAGTATGGAAAATTATTGCTGTGTCATGGGCATATGCAAAATGTAAAAGTAACTACGCAGAATTTATTGTATCGGGCGGAGGAACTTGGCTGCAAGGCTGCACTTTTTGGGCACACCCATATACCTTCTTTTGTGGATGCAAATGGAATTTATTTATTGAATCCGGGAAGCTTATCTCTGCCTAAAGGGGGAAACCCAGGTTCTTATGCAATGATTGAAACCACAGAAAGGGAATTTAAAGCCTCTATTTTATTTGAGCCGCCAAAGAAAGCAAAGGTAACTGGAGGATATTTGCGAGATCTCTTGAATAACAGTGATCGAGCATAAAGTTTAAATTTAAAATAAGGTATATTCTTGAAGAAGAATAATGGTAGCGGAGTAATTGGCTGCGGATAGGAAAACAGATGGAAAAATCAGTGAATATAGCATATATGAATACAACAGTGCTTGCTTATATGGGTGACGCTGTATATGAGGTTTTTGTTCGGGAACGCGTAATTGCGACCGGACAGATTCATGCGGATAAGCTTCATCATTCTGCAATCAAATATGTAAGAGCAGAGGGACAAGCAAAGGCTTTAAAGAGTATGTTAGAGGAATTATCCGAAACTGAATTGGCTCTAGTAAAGCGCGCTCGAAATAAAAAAATTACATCTAAACCGAAGAATGCAGACCCGATTACGTATAAATGGGCAACTGCCTTTGAAGCTTTAATTGGGTATTTGCATTTAAGTGAGCAACTGGATCGCAGGAATGAAATTATGGAAAAAACTGTTTCTATTATTGAGAAATCTTGAGGGAATATTATGAAACGAATTGCAGTCGTTGCGATGGAAAAGGAATATGCGAAATATTTAAGAGATAATCTGGCTCTTTATTTGGATCAGTATGCAGAAATTCGTTATTACACCGTAGCGGAAGTAGAACAAATGTTGCAAATTTCTGAGGAATTTGTAGTGGTATCTGCCTTCACGATTTTTCAAAGAGTAAAACAAAAAATCAAAGAATCTTCGGAATTAATTGTAATAAGTATTACTTTAAATAAAGAAAAGGTTGAGCCTTTGCGTAATCTCCCGAAAGGTACGCGTGCACTTCTTGTAAACATTGACGAACGAACCTGCATGCAAGTGATTACCTCTTTATATGCTGCCGGATTCCGTAATGTAGAGTTAATCCCTTATTGGGGAAAGAACGATTATGATCGAACCATTAAATTAGCAATCACGCCGGATGAAGAATGGTTAGTGCCAGATGGTATGGATCGAATTATTAATATCGGTGAACGTATTGTTGATTTAAATTGTATTTATGACATTGCAGATAAGCTTGGTGCAGAGACTATTTTTGGTTCAAGAGAAGCGTTTGAAGCAAAAAATAACATGTATTTTGGCAATGCAAACATAGAACGTATTTTAGGTATTAATAAAAGTTTATCTGGTCGTATAGGGGCTTTACTTCATCTTATGGATCAAGGGATTATTATTACGGATGTTCTTGGCAAAGTATGCCTGCATAATGATAAGGCACAAGCTCTTTTAAAGCATCGGTCAGAACTTTTAATGGGTTTTGATATGTTAGATCTTTTGCCTGAGTTAAAACATTTAATTGATAAAAATGGAAAAGAGTTTGGAGATAAAGAGCTGATTGAAATTAATGGAGAAAATTTAGTCGTTTCATTAACTGGTATTGTTCGCGATGAAGAACGGTTAGGAAATGTAATTATTTTAGATGATTTTGAAAAGATTGAAGAACAGCAGCATGGACTTCGAACCAAACTAAGCGGTGTTGATCATGAAGCACGGTACCACTTTGAAGATATTAAAGGAAAAAGCGAGAGCCTTAAAGAAGTTATTTTGGCTGCAAGACGGATGGCATCGTCAGATTCATCCGTGCTTATTACAGGAGAAAGTGGTGTTGGAAAGGAAGTATTTGCACAAAGTATTCATAATGAGTCTTCTAGAGCAAGATATAATTTTGTTGCAGTTAATTGTGCTGCTATTCCTGAAAACTTATTAGAAAGCGAAATGTTTGGCTACGAAGAGGGTTCCTTTACGGGAGCAAAAAAAGGCGGTAAAATCGGTTATTTTGAATTAGCACATAAAGGAACCATTTTTTTAGATGAAATTGGTGAAATGCCGCTGCTGCTGCAGTCAAAGTTGCTTCGTGTTATTGAAGAAAGAAAGATTGTAAAAATAGGATCCCATAAAGTGATTAATGTGGATGTGCGAATTATTGCAGCGAGTAATAAAAACTTATTACAGCTGGTTCAAGAAGGAAAATTTCGAGAAGATTTGTATTATCGAATTAATGTACTTCCGTTACAGATACCAAGCCTTAGGGAGCGTTCTGAAGATATCATAGGATTATTAGAATGGTTTATGTTTCTTATGAGATGCCACTTTACCTTTAGTGATTTGGCAAAGAAAATCATTGAACAGTATCCTTGGAAAGGAAACATTCGTGAATTGCGTAATGCTGCGGAATATATGGCGAATCTCGATAAAACAAATATTGACGTAACGGATTTGCCACCAGCCATAAAGTATTTTGCAGAAGAACAGAAAGTCGAACAAAAAGTTATAAATACAATCCATTCATTGGAAGAACCGTCAATTATAGAAAAAAATCATTCAGAGCATTTTAATTCTCGGTTTCTTCTAAGAGAAGGGAAACGAATTGAACTGTTTGATTTTATATTATCGGAGATGGCAGATGCATATAAACATAGAGAACGTTTAGGTCGTGTAACTTTAATGCAAAAAGCAATAGATAAAAACTTAATTTTTACAGAAGCTGAAATTCGAACTGCACTTCGAAAGTTAGATGATTTTGGATTTGTTTCTACAGGAGTTGGAAGAAGTGGCAGTACGATTACCACTAGTGGTTTTATGCTATTAAAGGATATAAAAGGTTTAATTGGTTAACAAATAGCCAGTTAAACCTTTTAATTTATCTAATAATTCGAAATTAACTGTTGAATAAATGAATCTAAAATATTTTTAATATTAGAATTTTAACCCTCAGAGGATTTATTTAAAATAAATATTGACGAAAATTGTAGTTGGCATGGTGTTTGCTCTAATAAATACCAGTATGAAAAAGGAGGAATCATCATGGAAACATCTTATTTGGGAATTTTATCACTTATACCGGTAATTTTGACGATTGGTCTTGCAATTAAGACGAAGAACGTAATATTGTCTTTAGGAATCGGTGTGTTTTCCGGCGTATTGTTACAAGTGGGCGGTAATCCGATTACTGCTACAACGACAATGGTTGGAGACTATTTGTTTGCTCAGCTTCAGGATAGCTATAATGCAGGCATTATTATTCTACTTGTTTTTATTGGAGGATTTGTAACCTTAATTGAGCAGTCTGGAGGTGCCGAAGCCTTTGCGAAAAAGGTTGCAGGGTTGGTGAATAATCGTTGTAAAGTACAGTTAGCTGCGTGGATTGGTGGTATTCTTGTATTTTTCTCCGAATTGGGAACCCCATTAATAGTAGGGCCTGTGTTCACACCTTTGTTTGAAAAGCTTCGAGTTTCAAAAGAAAAACTTGCATGGATTATTGATACAACGGCTTCTCCGGTTTGTGTATTAATTCCGTTTATTGGATGGGGCGTCTACTCTATGGGTTTAATTCAAGAAGAATTTGATGCATTGAAGATTACAGAAATCACAGATTGGACTGCATTTATTTCTGCAATTCCATTTCAATTTTATCCAATATTATGCCTTGTAATTGTACCGTTGGTTGCATTTTCCGGAAGGGAATTCAGCTTTATGGCAAAGGCAGAACAAAATGCACAAAAAGGCATTTTCAGTCAGCTTGATGAAAATGCAGTCAAGGCACCAACTATGATAACAAATAATAACGTTTCACCACTAGTTGTTATTATCCCTTTGTTGGTATTATTTGTAACGTTATTTGGGATTTTAGCTCCTTTAGGTTTTCCTGTAAAGCAGGTTCCCGGCAGTCAATTCCGTATTGCTTTGATTAGTGGATATTTCTACGGAGCAATTACAATGATTTTAATGATGGCATGGTATAAGGTAAAAACAATTAAAGAGGGCATACGCATTTACTTTAAAGGATATGGTAAAATGTTTGAGTGTATCGTTATATTGATATTGGCCTGGTCCCTGAGTTCAGTGGGAAAAGCCATTGGAACACCGGACTTTATCGTTAACATAGCAAAAGGAAATATACCGAGCTGGAGTATTCCTGCAATTATCTTTATTGTAGGTGCTTTAATTTCCTTTGCAACAGGTACTTCGTGGGGAACATTCGCGATAATGATGCCGATTGCAATCCCTATGGCATTCCATTTAGGAGCACCGCTATATGTTTCTATTGCTGCGGTACTTTCCGGTGGATTGTTTGGTGACCACTGTTCACCGATTTCTGATACTACTATTTTAGCTGCAACGGGTTCCAATTGTTCTCTTTTAGATCACGTAAAAACGCAGTTCCCTTATGCGTTGCTTTGCGCATCGGTCTCGATTATTGGTTATTTGTTTGCAGGATTCTTTGAAAGTGCGATTGTTACCATCGTATGTATTGCTGCAATGACAATCGTATATGCTTTAGCAGCGAAAATTTGGGGTATAAAGGTAGAAAACTTAACCTTAGCCGATATAGAAAAAATAGAAGAATAGCACAAATCGAAGAAAGGAAATGGAAAAATGGCAAATTTATGGAGCGGAAGATTTGAAAAAGGAATGGATGAAATTGTTGAAAAATTCAATGCATCCATTGGATTTGACGAAAGATTGTACGCTTGCGATATTCAGGGTAGCATTGCTCACGTAACTATGCTTTCCGAGCAAGGGATTGTGAGCAACGAAGAGAAAGATAAAATAATAGATGGACTCAAGAACATTAAAGAGCGTATTGACAAAGGAGAATTAACTTTCACTGTAAAAAATGAAGACATTCATATGGCAGTAGAAGGTACTTTAATTTCGGAACTAGGAGATGTTGGCAAAAAACTCCATACCGCAAGAAGTCGTAATGATCAAGTGGCAGTGGATACAAGACTTTATCTAAAAGAACAACTAAAAGAAATTCTTGAAAATTTAATTTATATGGAGCGTGTTCTTTTGGAAAAAGCAGAAAGCTATGCAGATAAAATTATGATTGGGTTTACGCATATGCAACATGCACAGCCAGTTACAGTTGGGTTTCATTTTATGGCATATTTTCAAATGTTTAAAAGAGATATCCAGCGATTGCAGGATGCCTATGAACGAATGGATTATTGCCCGCTTGGAGCTTGTGCATTAGCAGGGACTACGTTACCAACCAATCGTCATAGAACGGCAGAACTTCTGGGATTTAAAGCTCCAACCCAAAATGCAATGGACAGTGTCAGTGATCGTGATTATATCATCGAGTTTTTAAGTGATGCATCCATTTCAATGATGCACATCAGTCGCTTTGCAGAGGAGTTTGTATGGTGGAATTCTCAAGAATTCAGCTATATTGCTATCGATGATAGTTTCTGTACCGGCAGCAGTATTATGCCGCAGAAAAAAAATCCGGATATGGCTGAGCTTCTTCGAGGTAAAGTGGGACGTGTTTACGGTCATTTGATGCAAATTCTTACAGTGATGAAAGGAACCCCACTTGCTTATAATAAGGATTTCCAAGAGGATAAAGAGGGGATGTTTGATACCATTGATACTTGGAAGGCTTCTCTAAGAATTTTTGCGAAGATGATAGAAAAAACAGAATTCCGAATGGATGTCATTGAAAAGCATTTAAGCAAAGGCTTCTTAAATGCTACAGATTTGGCGGAACACTTTGTTAAACTAGGTATTCCGTTCCGTGAAGCACACGAAATTGTTGGAAAAATGGTTAAATACTGCGAACATCATAATAATGATTTTGGTGATTTAACGGAAAGTGACTTAAAGCAGATTGATGAACGTCTTTCTTTGGACAAAATGCCTGATTTAAGTATTGAAGGCTGTGTGAATGCAAGAGTATCCTTTGGAGGAACGGCACCGGATGAGGTTCGTCGTCAAATTCGAGAAGAAGAAGATTGGCTTAACGCATTTGCATAAAATAAAATTTATGTTAAAATCGGAGTATAGAGATAATATGGTATTTTTCAATGGAAGGCTCTTTGAACCTTCCATTGTTTCGTAGATAATAAAAGAGGAGGAATTTCAGTATGACAAAAAAAACGGTTGCATTGGAGAAGCACTTGGAGTGGCAAGGAAAACTTGAGGTGATTACAAGGGCTCCTATTAATACAAGAGAAGAATTGGCGATTGCTTATACGCCGGGTGTTGCAGAACCATGCTTGGAGATAGCGAGAGACGAAAACCTAGCTTATGATTATACGAGAAAAGGAAATTTGGTAGCTGTTATTACTGACGGAAGTGCTGTTTTAGGCTTAGGAGACATAGGGCCAAGTGCAGGTATGCCCGTTATGGAAGGAAAATGTGCCTTGTTCAAACGGTTTGCAGATATTGATGCATTTCCGATTTGCATTGATTCGAAAGATCCAAAAACAATCGTAGATACAGTCGTTGCTATTTCTAAAAGCTTTGGTGGAATTAATCTTGAAGATATTTCTGCACCTCGATGCTTTGAAATTGAGAAGGAATTGATAAAAAGATGTGACATTCCTGTTTTTCATGATGATCAGCATGGTACTGCAATCATTACGTCAGCCGGACTCTTAAATGCAATTCGTTTAACTGAGAAAAAAATGGGAGAATTAAAAATTGTGATTAGCGGTGCCGGTGCAGCAGGAATTTCAATTGCACGATTGTTTTTGCAAATGGAATTCGGAGATGTAATTCTATGTGGCAGTAAAGGTACGATTTATGAAAACGCTCCTTATAATAATGAAGCGCAGCAGGAAATAGCAAAGGTTACAAACAAAGAAAAATTGGTTGGCAGTTTGGCGGATGCAATGAAAGGTGCTGATGTATTTATTGGTGTTTCTAAACCGGGTATTGTTACGCAGGATATGGTACGTTCTATGGCAGATAATCCGATTATTTTTGCTATGGCAAATCCAACACCGGAAATCATGCCGGATTTAGCAAAGGAAGCCGGTGCTGCTGTTGTTGGAACGGGGAGAAGTGATTTTCCGAATCAAGTGAATAATGTGTTGGCTTTCCCCGGAATCTTTAAGGGTGTTTTATCGGTTCGATCCAGAGAAATTACTAATTCTATGAAAGAAGCAGCGGCGAGAGCCATTGCCGGTGTGATTGATAAAGAGCATTTAAAGGCAGATTATGTGCTTCCGGATGCGTTTGATCCTAATGTAGTAAAAGCAGTTTCTGGGGCGGTTGCAAAGGAAGCGATTCGGTTAGGTTTGAATCGAAAATAGCAGAATTGGTCGATAGCGTCGATATAATATAGAAGATGAAAGGATAGGAGGATAATGTTATGGAGTATCGAATTGAGCATGACACAATGGGAGAAGTCAAGGTACCGTCTGATAAATATTGGGGTGCCCAAACGCAACGTAGTTTTGAAAATTTTAAAATCGGAGGCGAAAAAATGCCGATTGAAATCGTTCGTGCTTTCGGCGTTTTAAAAAAGGCTGCAGCAATTACAAATTGTAAGCTTGGGATGCTGGATGAAAAACGAGCAAATGCCATTTCTGTTGTATGTGATGAAATCATAGAGGGAAAATTGGACGAGCATTTTCCTTTGGTTGTTTGGCAGACAGGAAGCGGTACTCAGTCAAATATGAATGTAAATGAAGTGGTTGCGAATCGAGGGAATGAGATTTTGGGTGAGAAACTTTTACATCCAAATGATCACGTTAATAAATCACAAAGTTCAAATGATACGTTTCCTACAGCAATGCATATTGCGGCAATTATGGAAATCGAGAATGCATTGCTGCCGGCAATCTGGAAATTAGAAGAAACCTTTCATAAATTATCTGAGGATAACAAGGACATCATAAAGACCGGAAGAACCCATTTGCAGGATGCAACACCGCTTACACTTGGACAGGAAATCAGTGCATGGGGAGAAATGCTTTCAAAATGTGCAGATATGATTATCAAATCTGAGAATGGATTAAGAGAGCTGGCTTTAGGCGGAACTGCTGTTGGGACAGGACTGAATGCCCATAAGCAATTTGGAGTACTTGTTGCAGAGGAGATTTCAAAGATAACACAGAAAGAGTTCGAGACTGCTCCGAATAAATTTCATTCCCTGACCAGCAAAGATGCACTGGTCTATGCCCATGGGGCTTTAAAAGCCTTGGCTTGTGATCTGATGAAGATTGCAAATGATGTGCGTTGGCTTGCGAGCGGACCTCGTTGTGGTATTGGTGAAATTCAAATTCCGGAGAATGAACCAGGGAGTTCCATTATGCCTGGAAAGGTAAATCCGACACAATGTGAAGCGATGACCATGGCGTGTGTGCAAGTAATGGCAAACGATTTTGCGGTATCTATGGGAGCTTCACAAGGAAACTTTCAGTTAAATGTGTTTATGCCGATGATTATCCATAACTTTTTACAATCAGTGCGATTGCTTTCTACCGCGTTAGTTTCGTTCCGTGACAATTGTGCAATTGGGATTCAACCAAACAAAGAGAAAATTAAGGAAAATCTAAATCGTTCCTTGATGCTGGTAACATCATTAAATCCTTATATTGGTTATGAAAATGCAGCTAAGGTTGCTAAGACTGCTCATAAGGAAGGAATTACTCTGAAAGAGGCTGTGGTAAAACTAGGATTATTGACAGCAGAAGAATTTGATAAGGCAGTGGTTCCAGCCAATATGGTAAAAACAATTGAATGTGATTCAACAATATAAAGGACTTCCAAGGCCTATTTATTTACTCTCTATAGCACGTATGATTACAGCTATGGGGATGTTTATTTATCCTTTTTTATCATTATTGCTGAATACAAGGTTAGGCTATAATGAATTTCAAATCGGTCAAGTTATGCTTTATATCGCCGTTGCAAACATAATAGGAACCTTGCTTGCAGGAAAGCTGGCTGATCGGTTTGGAAGAAAGAAAATATATCTTTATGCACTAATCGGCTGCATTGCTTCCTTGTTTATTGGAGGCTTTGTTTGTGAGCAGTTTTTAATAGTACCAGTGGTAGTGCTGGTTTACTTTTTTGTAAGTATGACCATGCCTGTTTTGGCTGCAATGATTACAGATTTATCAGATGAAAACAATCGAAGAGAATGTTTCTCTCTTTTATATTTGAGTACAAACATTGGATTTTCAATGGGCCCTTTGATTGCGGGAATGCTGTTTTACAATTATACATCCTGGATTTTTTGGGGGCAGGGAATCAGCTGTATGATAACAGCGTTTATTGTATATTTTACAATAAATGATACTATGCCTGAACCATTATTGAATTTTACAAAGGAAGAAAACGACGAAGATAATAGAAAGGACGCTGCTTTAAAAGATAAAAAAAGGGAAGATGCACAAAAAAGTTTGTTTTTCTTGTTATTAGAACGTCCTATTTTAATGTATTTTGTTTTTTGTTTGGCAGTATTGACTTTTTGCTATATTGAAGTTGATTTTATTCTGCCTTTGCAGGTAAAGGATATATTTGGTGTAGAAGCCGGTGCGAAATATTTTGGGATTATAAGTGCTTGTAATGGCTTTGTAGTTGTCATCGCTTCTCCGATTTTGGTGTTAATGACAAAGAAAAAAGAGCCTTTGTTTAATATGTTTATTGCGGCATTTCTTTATGCTGCCGGATTTGGGTTTTATGCACTGACACGTTCTCTTCTATTGTATATGGTGTTTGTAGCAATTTGGACGTCTGGAGAGATTTTGATTTCTACGTGCTCCGGCGAATACATAGCCTCTCATTCACCGGAAAGCCACAGAGCACGCTTTCAATCTTTATATGAATTTGCCCGTGGTGTGGGAAAAGCATTCGGACCATTAGTATTTGGTATATTTCTTTTAAGTCATAGTATAGAAGAAGCGTGGATTTTGATCGCATGGATTTGCATTTTAACTGGGATTATTCTTTTTATACTTTATAAGATAGAACGAAAAATGAAATATAACATGAAAAATAATAAGAATGCAAAAAATATAGCATAATTTTAGGTTGATTGAGATTTATACAATACATTTAAGCTAATATAGTTGAGAAATAATAGAACTATGGTAAAATAAATAAAAGATAAAAAATAATAAAATTGATACATAAAATATGATGGAAGATAAAGGAGGCGCCAGTGAGTAAGGCAGATCAGATTTTTGTAGGAATGTGCAACGACATCATTCAAAATGGGTATTTTTCCGAAGGACAGAGCGTTCGTGCTGTTTGGGAAGATGGAACACCGGCGCATACAATCAAAAAATTTGGTGTAGTAAATCGGTATGATTTATCGGAGGAATTTCCGGCATTAACTCTACGACCTACACCAATGAAGTCGGCGATTGATGAACTTCTTTGGATTTGGAGCAAAAAATCAAACAATGTAAATAATTTGGCAAGCCATATTTGGGATGCTTGGGCGGATGAAACGGGTTCCATTGGGAAAGCATATGGATATCAGTTATCTGTGAAACATAAATACAGCGAGGGAGAGATGGATCAGGTTGATCGCGTGCTCTACGATTTGAAGCATACTCCTTACAGCCGAAGAATTATGACAAATATTTATGTACACCAGGACTTAAATGAGATGAATTTATATCCATGTGCATATAGTATGACTTTTAATGTTGTGGATGGCCGATTGAATGCCATTTTAAATCAACGTTCTCAGGATATATTGGTTGCGAATAATTGGAATGTTTCCCAGTACGCTATTTTAGTGCATATGCTTGCGCAAGTAAATGATTTTCAGGTTGGAGAATTGGTGCATGTCATTGCTGATGCACATATTTATGATCGCCATATACCTTTGGTTAAAGAGTTGATTCAACGTCAGCAGTATCCTGCACCTAAATTAAAAATCAATCCTGATATAAAGAACTTCTATGATTTTAAAGTCAGTGATTTTATATTTGAGGATTACGAGGCCGGACCGCAGATTAAAGGCATTCCGGTAGCTGTTTAAAATGGGGGTATGTAGGATGAAAGCAATTGTTGTAGTGGATCAAAATTGGGCCATTGGAAAAGACGGGGGGCTTTTGGTTCATCTTTCCGGTGATTTAAAACACTTTAAAGAGATTACTTTAGGAAAGACTGTAATAATGGGACGTGCAACCTTGCAATCGTTACCAAAGCAACAGCCGTTACCCGGAAGAAAAAACATAGTACTAACTGAAAATGCACGTTTGACTGAGGATTTTATGAAATGTGATTTTACAGTTTGCAGTTCCATTGGTACTTTGTTTACGGAGTTAATCGCGACCGGGGATATGGAAGATTCCTTTGTCATTGGAGGGGAAAAAATATATCAGCAGCTTTTAGAGTATTGCACGGAAGTATATATTACTAAAATTGATTCCGTATTTCCGGGAGCGGATAAGCATTTTCCAAATTTGGATATGCAACCGGATTTATGGGAGGTAGTATCGGAGGAAGCCCCGATAACAGAAAATGGGCATTCCTATCATTTTATGGAATATAGGAGAAAATAAGCTTGGCAAAGCAGAATAATAACGCAAATTTATTAATTGGTAGAAACCCAATTATAGAAGCACTGAAAAGTGGTCGTAAAATTGATAAAATATTAATGCAGAAAGATGGAGAAGGTTCCATTAAAAAAATTGCAGCAATGGCTCGTGAACAGAAGATTATCATTCAATATGTAGATAAAGTAGCATTAGATCGTGTTGCAGAAGGTGGGAGCCATCAAGGTGTTGCCGCTTACATTGCAGCTTATGAATATTGTGAAGTGGAAGACCTTTTGTATGCTGCTAGAGAAAAGGGAGAAGAACCGTTTCTTATTTTGTTGGACGGATTGGAAGACCCGCATAATTTAGGTGCCATTATGCGTACAGCTGATGCGGTTGGAGCGCATGGTGTGATTATACCTAATCGCCGTTCGGTATCACTGACAGATACTGTCGCAAAAGCTTCGGCTGGCGCTATAGAATATGTACCGGTAGCAAGGGTTTCCAATTTGGCACAGACAATTGAAAAATTAAAACAGGCTGGACTTTGGATTGGTGCTTGTGATATGAATGGACAAACTTTTTATAATGCGAATTTGACAGGAGGAATCGGTATTGTCGTAGGCGGAGAGGGGCAAGGTGTAAGTCGCTTGGTTCGTGAAAAATGCGATTTTGTGCTATCCATTCCGATGAAAGGTAAAATAACATCATTAAATGCATCAAATGCAGCCGCTGTTTTAATGTATGAAGTATTTCGCCAAAGAGGAAATACTGAAACAATATAATGAAATTAGATAGGGGAACGGGATTAGAAATATGAGTAAGGAAAATTTGGAACGTTTAAAGGAAAAAAAACTCCAGAAAAACGATGCAAATGATTGGATGTCATTCAGTGACCAATATACGGAAGAGGAATTGGTTCACTTGGCTCAGCAAGGTGATGTGGATGCAGAGGAATATTTAATTCGGAAATATAAAGATGTGGTAAAAACAAAAGCTCATCTCTATTTTATGGTAGGAGCGGATCGTGAAGATGTTGTTCAAGAAGGCATGATTGGTATCTTTAAGGCAATTCGAAGTTATAAGTCTGGCCGAAAGGCATCATTTCGTACCTTTGCAGAGCTTTGTATTAATCGTCAGATTATCACAGCAATTAAGAGAGCTAGTCGATTAAAGCATGCACCTTTAAATACTTCCATCTCTCTAAGCAAACCGCTTTCTGAAGAGAATGAAAATAATACATTACAAGAAACCTTATTTTCAGACAGCAATTCCGATCCGGAGGCAAGGTTGCTTCTAAAGGAAGTTGTGGATTATATTCATGGGAATGGGGCTGATATTTTCAGTGAATTGGAGCTGAAGGTATGGTATGAATACTTACAGGGAAGTACCTATACGCAAATTGCACATCAAATGGGGAAAAATCCGAAAACAATCGACAATGCGATACAAAGAACGAAAAGAAAAATTGCAACTTATCTTAGAAATGGAAATTAAAAAGAAATATAAAATAGGTTGACATTCATACCTAAACCATAGTAGAATATGTAACGATGTAGGCAAGTTGTCTATATTTGTTGATGCGCTGTTGTAGCTCAGTAGGTAGAGCACTTCCTTGGTAAGGAAGAGGTAGGCAGTTCGAACCTGCTCAACAGCTCCAATTTTAGTAATAAACGAAATTTAATTATGAAATGATATTGCGAGAACACGCGAGTAAAAAGGGAGGAGTATTCAAATGGCAAAGGCTAAATTTGAGAGAACGAAACCACATGTAAACATCGGTACTATTGGTCACGTAGACCACGGAAAGACTACATTAACAGCTGCAATCACAAAGACTCTTCATCAGAGATACGGACTTGGCGAACAGGTTGCATTCGACCAGATTGACAAGGCACCGGAAGAAAGA
>JAYFPL010000004.1:0-5949 GCA_034927775.1 Anaerovorax sp.
GCTGGTGTAGCAGACGAGGAGCAATGTAGTATAGGTACCATTGATTTGATTGAAAAAGGAATCAAAGCAGATGCTGCGATTGTAGGAGAACCATCAGATTTTCAAATTTGTATTGCTCATAGAGGGTTAGAATGGTATGAATTTCAATTTATTGGTAAAACGGTACATGGAGGAAGTCAAGGCAAAGGGATCAATGCGATTGCAAAAGCAGTTAAATTTATTAACGCTTTAGAAAAAGATTTAATACCAAAAGTTTATGCAAAAAAACATCCTCTATTAGAAGAAGCTACTTTAAATTATGGTGTGATTCATGGAGGAACACAACTATCTACAGTAGCTGGCGAATGTACACTTTTGGTGGATCGAAGATTCCTTCCTTATGAAAAATATGAAGATATAGAAAAGGAGTTCAAAGATATTATTCATTCTTTGGAAAAAGAAGATAGTGAGTTTAAATGTAATATGAAAGTTATGGATGTTAGTTTAATGAAGCAAGGTTATGTGCATAAAGCAATGGAAATATCTTCAGAACACCCAATTGTATCTATTATTAAAGATTCGTCTGAAAAAGCAGCACAAAAAGAGATAAATCTCACCTATTTTCCTGCTTGGACAGATGGCGGATTACTTAGTAATTATGCAGGTATACCGACAGTGGTTATGGGTCCTGGATTAATTACATGTTGTCATTCAAAGGAGGAGTATATACCAGTTGATCATCTGATTAAGGGAAGTTTAGCGTACGCACTTACGTCAGTCAATTTTTGTAATATGTAATAAAGAGGTGTTATATGGAAATAACAAACAGAAAGAAATTTAAAGTTCCCCATGTATATATTATTATAATGGGCATTGCCTTTATCTGTATGCTTTTAACGTATTTTGTTCCTGCGGGTTCTTATGAGAGAATTACCAATGAAGCAGGAAGGGTTATAGTCGATCCTACAACGTTTCAATTTCAAGCGCAGACACCGCAGAATTTGTTTGCATACTTTTCATCATTTCATACTGGATTAGTTGAGACTGCAGAAATTATTATGTTCTTATTTATTGTTGGAGGATCTTTTGCAGTTGTTGAAGGAACCGGAGCTATCGAGGCGGTATTATGTAAAGTAACTCGTGCTATGGCTGGACGAGAAAGATTAATTATTCCTTTTATTATGCTGGCCTTTGCGATTGGTGGGGCAACCTTTGGAATGGCAGAAGAAGCACTTCCGTTTATTCCTATTATGGTTACATTAGCTGTCTCATTGGGATTTGACTCAATGACAGGTGCAGCAATGGTTTTAGTAGGATGCAGTGCCGGATTTGCAGGAGCTTTTTTAAATCCATTTACAGTAGGAGTTGCACAGGGACTTGTTGGACTGCCGATTGCATCTGGTATGACGCTTCGCATTGTCTTGTTTTTTGTAATGAGTACAGTTATGATAGGATTTGTATAGTGGTATGCTGGAAGAGTTAGAAAAAATCCTAAGCTATCATCTATGTATACAATTGATCAGAACCGTGAAGATAAACTTGATTTTAATGAATTAAAACAAATGACAAGAGAACATGTTATGGTTTTATGTATCGTAGCAGGATCAATTATTACGTTTACATATGGTGTAATTAAACTAGGGTGGTACCTTAGAGAATTAACTGCAGTTTTCCTAATCATGGCCGTATTGAGTGCAATTGTCGGAAGGCTTGGATTAAATAAATTTGCGGAATATTTAACTAAAGGAATGGCTACATTAGCAAGCGGAGCACTTATTGTAGGTTTTGCACGTGCTATTTTAGTTATATTAACAGATGGTGGGATTATTGATACGATTTTATTCTATACTTCAGATATGGTATCGGGATTGTCCTCCAATGTTGCAGCAATCGGTATGTATATATTTCAATGTTTCTTAAATTTCTTAGTTCCATCTGGATCCGGACAAGCAGCGATATCAATGCCTATTTTAGCACCGCTTTCTGATTTAGTTGGTGTTACGAGACAAACTGCTGTCCTTGCGTACCAATTGGGTGATGGAATTTCTAATATATTTACACCAACCTCTGGATATTTTATGGCTGGACTTGCTTTAGCCAAGATACCTTGGGAGAAATGGGCAAAATGGATTCTTCCTTTAATTTTAATTGAATATTTAATGGGTGCGATCTTTGTTGTAATTGCAAACTCTATTGGATATGGACCATTCTAATTAAGTGTAATTAAAAAATAATAGGCTCTTCTATTGATAGAAGAGCCTAATTTATATAGTAGGAAATATCGATAGATTTTCCTGATATATAAAAGGGAGTGCAGAAAGCCTCTTTGCTCATAAAGGAGAGGGCTCAGTGAGTAAAATGAACGCCAAGGGGAACCATGAGGTTACCTAGTGAAGTGGAAAAGGCACTTTTTTATGGTAAATTTGATTCCAATTCTTTTTGATATGAAAGTAAAATATCCTTAAAACTATTCAGCTTTGTTTCCCAGCCATCCTCTCTGAAAAAAGCAACTGCAACACAAGCCTTAATGTTTTCTTCTCGGCCAAACAATGGAATACCAACACCTAAAATATCAATACCTAGCTCGTCGATACTCATTACGTATCCTTGCTCTCGAATACGAGCATACTCTTTCAATAATTCTTCCTTTGATGTCAATGTATTAGGACAAGTTTTTTCAAATGATTGATTGTCCAAAATTTGGTTGATATAATTCATATTCTGATAGGCTGTAATACATTTTCCATAACAACCTTTATTCACATTAAAATATTTACCGGGAAGATCATTTAATTTCATAGGCTGATGTACTTCAATTTCAAAAATGGACATGATTTTATTGCCATCTTTGATTGCCATTCCAACTGATTCTTTGGTTATATCAGAAATTTCTGCGAGAATGTCTTGAATCTTACTATGATAATTATGGTTGTATAAATAGGTTGAACCAATATGATACATGCCGGGACCAATTTTATATCTGCTGGTATGAGAATCAAAAACAATAAGAGAATGTTCTTCTAAAGTACAAAGAATACGATAAATAGTAGAGCGGTTAAGACCAATTTTTTGAGCTAACTCTTGTACTTTATATTCATAAGGAGGAGATGATAAGGTTTCTAATATAATTAAAGATTTTTCGATGCTGCTTGTTTTATTTTCATTCATAATATTCACCACTTTATTTAAACTATTATTTTAATCTATTATATAGGAAAACAAATACCTGTTCAACATATGAACTTAATTTGATTTGAATTTAAGAGATATATTATTGAAAAAATGGGTAAAAAATTAAAGTATGATATAATAAATACGAATTAATGTAACAAAATCAAATAATATCAAACGATTTTGCCCCAAATGTATTTATTGTATCCTTTTGAAGCAAACCGGAGCAACGGTTTGCACTTATGATAGAATTAAGTAATTAATAGAATGAAAGGAAAAGGTTTATATATGAAAATAATAACTTGGAATGTAAATGGATTAAGAGCATGTATGGGAAAAGGATTTTTGGATTTCATTGAAAGAGAAGATCCTGATATTGTGTGTGTTCAAGAGACAAAAATGCAGCAGGGACAGGCTGATGTTCCACTAAAGGGATATGAGCAGTATTGGAACAGTGCAATAAAGAAAGGATATTCCGGAACTGCAATTTTTACGAAAAAAAATCCATTGTCGGTACAATATCATATTGATACAGATGGACATGATACGGAAGGAAGAGCAATCACCTTGGAATTTGATGATTTTTATTTAATGACTGAATACACTCCAAACGCACAGGATAAGCTTGCGCGAATTGATTACCGAATGGAATGGGAAGATGCGAGAAGGTCTTACTTAAAAAAATTGAATAAGAAAAAGCCTGTGATATTATGTGGAGACTTAAACGTAGCTCATCAAGAGATTGATTTAAAAAATGCAAAATCAAATCGTGGAAATGCAGGATTTTCTGACCAAGAGAGAGGCAAATTTCAAGAATTACTGGATGCAGGTTTTATCGATACATATCGTTATTTATATCCTAAAGAAGAAGGAATGTATACTTGGTGGTCTTATCGTTTTAATGCAAGAGCGAACAATGCTGGATGGAGAATCGATTACTTTTTAACTTCAGAATGCTTGAAGGATAAAATAAGGGATGTAACTTTATGTATGGATGTTTTTGGAAGTGACCATTGTCCAGTAATCTTAGATATTTCTTTATAGAAAAAATCAATTATTTAAATCATTAATTGGTTTAATTTCTTTTTTATAAATCTTGATATAAAAAAGAATACTTGCGGATAATGAAAAAATTTCAGCAAGAGGGAAAGAAAACCAAACATAATCCAATCCCAAATAATGGGATAATAACCAAGTAAGAGGAAGTATTAAAATTAATTGACGGAGTAAAGAAACCCATAAACTTAAAAATCCATGACCAATTGCTTGAAATAGTGTTGAGGTTATGATTCCAATTGCGGCAGGGATAAAGCAGAGACTGATAATGCGTAAAGCACGTACACCAATTCCCAGCATCTCTTCCGTAGCGTTGAACAATAAAATAAGCTGTGTTGGAAATAATTGAAAAATAATCGTACCCATAGTCATAATACTGATTGCAGTTAATAATGCCAGCTTAAAAGCTTTAATTAGACGTTCACGATTTTTTGCTCCATAGTTATAGCCAAGAATAGGCATAGTTCCTTGGTTTAATCCGAATACTGGCATAAAAATAAAGGATTGTAGTTTAAAATATATACCGAGTACGGCTACCGCTGCTTCAGAAAATGTGATTAAAATCGCGTTCATTCCAACCAGCATAACTGATCCGATTGCTTGCATGATCATAGCGGGCAGTCCTACTGCATAAATATTTTTAACAGTTTTATATTCTAGATGAAATCCTTTTATTTTTACATGGACATCATACTTTCTGGTAAAAAGAAAGATTAAACCCAAAGACATACTTACAAATTGTGCGAAAACAGTTGCAATAGCTGCGCCTGCAATTTCCAATCTTGGCATGCCAAATAGACCAAAGATTAAAATTGGATCTAAAATAATATTAGTTATGGCACCGGTTAGCATGCATATCATAGGGAATAGCATATTGCCAGTTGCCTGCATAATTTTTTCCACTGAAATTTGTATAAAAATAAAAAGGGAAAAAACAGTGACAATGGTACAATAGGAAATACCATAATCGACAACAAGGCTACTATTTGTAAAAGAACTTACAAATGCATCAGAGAAGAAGAGACCGAAAATAGCAAAAATTGACCAACTGAAAATGGATATTACAATACCATGGCTGGCTGCACTGTTTGCTTCTTCAAATCGTTTTTCACCCAATCGTCGGGAAATTAAAGAATTTAATCCAACACCCGTTCCGACACCAACTGCTATAATAAGCATTTGTATGGGAAATACCAGACTGACTGCAGCTAAGGCTTTTTCACCAATCATTGCAACAAAAATGCTGTCAATTATATTATATAATGCTTGAATCATCATAGAGAACATAGCAGGCAAAGACATTGAAAACATGAGCTTTCCAACTGGCATGGTTCCCATCTTATTTTCCTTAATTTGCTTCATTTCTTGCATTGAATTGTTTCCTTTTATACTCATAGTTAAATACTCCATTTTATTGTTTTGAAACAAAATTATATCATTTTTTTAATATACTTTCAAGAAACTTATAAATGAGAGGATACTAAAAAAAATTAAATATTTATTTTTTCTGGGAACTTTTTTCCAAAAAGGTCGTCTTATTTTATAGAAGTGAAGACAGGACATATTTAAAAAGGAGTGTGTAAAATGAAAAAAACTTGGAGTATATTATTAATCTTATCATTACTGTTTACTTCATCAATTTCCGTATTTGCTGCAGATTCAGAAAGTAAAGAATTGGAAAATGCTATTCTTTATGTAAAATCGATTATAAACATACCAGAAGATTTTACAGAATTTTCTCAG
>JAYFPL010000130.1:0-6447 GCA_034927775.1 Anaerovorax sp.
GATAGTGGGGATGAGGATGTAATGAAGGAAGCACCTCGTCAGCCGAAAGAAAGTTTATTTGCGCATGGAGGGCTGGCACTGACCATTTTCTATGGGGTAGTTATTGGTTTCTTGACTTTAAGTGCATTCCTTTTTGTACCAATTGAGACATTAATTTTACAGGGAAGTTCGGTAACTTATACTGCGGTGAAAGAGATTCTATCTAATCCATTGATTTATATAAAATCTCAAACGTATGCTTTTACAATTTTGTCTATTTCACAGTTGTTCCATGCGATTGGTATGCGTAATGTAAAAAAATCTATTTTTAGGATAAATCATCTTGCCAATCGAATGATGATTATTGCATTTGTAGTTGGATTTACACTGCAGATTGCTGTAACTGAGATTTCATTTTTAACTAATTTATTTGGAACGGTTGCCCTTTCCTTAAGGGAATGGTGTATTTTAACTGGTCTTGCAACGGTTCCTCTCTGGTTCCATGAACTATTTGTGTTATTTGGATACCTAAAGAAAAAAACTATATAAAAAATAAAAACTTATAAACTCTACAAATTGTAATTTGTAGAGGTTTTTCGAAATAATTATGGTGGATTGTGGGGTTGACGATAAGTCTTATAGCTTGTATAATAGAATGGCGTATAAGATTCGGGAGAAATCCAATTTACAGACAGAAAAACACAAAAGTGCTAGGAAGGAGACTGCATACTATGGTAAATGATATAAAGGTCGAGGTTTGTGTTTGCACAGAATGTGTGATGCGAGGCGCAATGGATTTGGTTGAATCCGTAGAAAGCTTAAAAAAGCTGAAAAGATATTTGGGTTTTGAGGGCAATATTAACGTAGAAACAAATAAATGTTTGGGTAATAAAAAAGATGGGCACCATTCTCTGGTTGCTGCAATTAATGGAAAAGTAATGGAAAATGCGGATAGTGAAACGGTAATGGAAAAAGTAATTAGTATGATAAAGAAGGACGTGAAGTAATCTTGAGAGGCATTTATACACCAGTAACAAACATTAGGAGACAAGTATTTGCAGAGGTTGCAAGGTTAGCATATGAAGGAGGAGATTACTCTCGTGTTGAGGAGATTCCTTTTCGAATTATCCCCGGAGAAGTACCTACATATCGGGATAGTATTTTTTTAGAAAGAGCGATTGTAGGAGAACGAATTCGTCTGGCTATTGGACTACCGTTGTATCCGTCAGATCAGCCGACTCATATTTCGAAAGGTGTAGAAGAAAGTGCCATTACTGAGAAGGTTTATGAACCTCCTCTCATTAATGTCATTCCTTTTGCGTGCAACGCATGTAAAGAAAAAAGTGTTCAAGTAACTGACAATTGTAGAGGCTGCTTGGCTCATCCGTGTACTTCTGTTTGTCCGGTAAAAGCCATCAGTATTCAAAACGGAAAATCGGTGATTGATAATGAAAAATGCATTCGCTGTGGACGTTGTGTTGATATCTGTCCATATCATGCAATTGTAAAATTCGATCGACCATGTGCGGCTGCTTGCGGAGTGGACGCAATTGAAAGTGATCATCTTGGACGTGCGAAAATCAATTATGATAAATGTGTTTCCTGTGGTATGTGTCTGGTAAATTGTCCATTTGGAGCGATTGCGGATAAGTCTCAATTGTTTCAGCTAATTCATGCGATTAAAAATGGAGAAAATGTGATAGCGGAAATTGCACCTGCCTTTGTCGGACAGTTTGGACCGCTTGCGACACCGGAAAAAGTGAAGGCAGCTCTTAAGTTATTAGGATTTTCTAAAGTCGTAGAGGTTGCAATTGGTGCGGACTTGGGGGCAATTGAGGAAGCACATCATTACATTCATAAGATTGCCAGTGGTGAAGAACCGTTTTTGGCCACTTCTTGCTGCCCGGCTTGGTCGGTTATGGCGAAAAGGGATTTTCCGGAAGTTGCACCTTATGTTTCTGACTCACTTACACCTATGGTCGCAACTGCCCGTATTATAAAAAATGAAAATCCAGATTCAAAGGTTGTATTCATTGGACCTTGTGCGGCTAAGAAATTGGAAGCTTCTAGAAAATCAGTTCGAAGTGATGTGGATTTTGTTATTACTTTTGAAGAATTGATGGGTATGTTTGTTGCAAAAGGCATTGAATTTGGCGATATAGAAACGAATGAAGTCTTTGATGATGCGACTGCTGCAGGTCGCGGTTATAGTGTTGCCGGAGGTGTTGCAGATGCGATTGCAAATTGTGTCGATGAACTTTATCCGGATAGTGACATTAAGATTGATCGTGCAGAGGGGTTACGAGAGTGTGCAAAGATGCTTCGAATTGCGAAAGCCGGAAAAAGAGACGGGTACCTCATGGAGGGAATGGCGTGTCCCGGTGGCTGTGTTGGCGGAGCCGGAACTATGATGTCCTTTGCAAAAGCATCGGCTGCTGTAAAAGAGTTTCAAAATTCAAGTGAAGATAAAATTGCTACAAAGAGCAAGTATGCAAGCAAAGAAGAGTGATACTATTAGACGTAGGCAGATTTGCCTGCGTCTTTTTCCATAAGCGTTCAGAGGGGAGTCAGCTATGTATTTGTATTATACAAAAAATATACCTGAGAGGGAAAGTCGGGATCTCCTTTATCAAGCATTAAAAAAATATGGCATGCAGACTGGGATAAAAGATTTATATGAGAAAGAAATTATTATAAGAGAAGGACTTCATGGGAAACCTTATATTAGTCAGCCTTATATTGATAAAATTAATTTTTCAGTTTCTCATAGCAAATCTTATTGGGTATGCTTAATTGATAGAGGTACCGTTGGAATAGATATTGAAGATAAATACAGAGATCTTTCCAATGAACGAATTTTACGTCTGGCAAAACGTTTTTTTGCAAAGCAAGAGTACGCCTTTGTAAGGGAATTTGGCAATGAAGCTTTTTATCAAGTTTGGGTAAGAAAGGAAGCCTTTATTAAATGCAAAGGAACAGGGATATCAGAAAATTTAAAAAGTTTTTCTGTCATTGATGAGGAAGGTGAGTTTCAGCAACAAATAGAAGGGCTTTGGATGAACGCACTTACTTTACCGATACCGATTTACAGTGCTTATTGTTGCAAATCAAAAGAAACAGAAATACAAATTATAGAGAATTTTTAGGAGGCAACAAAAGAAAAAATGCAAAAAAAGACTGTCAATTCAGGAAGAACTGCAAAAGATGAAGCAATGATATTTTTAAGATATCGTGATCATACTGCCTTGGAAGTTTCAAACCATTTAAAACAAAAAGAATATAATGAGAAAGAAATAGAAGAATGTTTAGATTTTCTTTTAGATTCTCATTTTATTGATGATGACCGATATTGTGAAAATTATCTTCGCTATGCTTTAATGAAAGGAAAAGGATCTCTGCGATTACGGCAGGAACTTATAAATAAAGGTTTGAATGACGAAATCATTCGGATTCACATAGAAGAAATTTTAGATGAGGAAATGGAATATTCAAATGCAATGAAGCAGGTTGAAAAGATAGTTTCTGGCGTTAAAGCCGATGAGAAGTTGATTGCAAAAGTTGGAAGAAGATTGTCTTATTTAGGGTATCCTACAGGATTGATTTATCGTATTTTAAATCAGCTTCGTGGCGATTGATGACAAATGGTTGACAAGTTAGTCGCCTTTCGTTACAATGAAAGAGTTATAGGTAAAAAAGCGATGATAGAGAGAGTACGCTGTATGCAAATACCTTACAGAGAGGCGTTGGTGGTGAGATAATGCCGGAAAGCAGCAGACGGAAAATCACTCTTTAGCTGATTTTCTGAACGATTCAAATTTTATTTTAATATAATATTTTGAATGAGTAAGAAAATCCGTTTCTGCCCGTTAAGCAGATAAAAGTGGCTGGCATTTTTGCTAGCTATTAGGGTGGTACCGCGGTTTATAATCGTCCCTAGATTTTCCCAATAGGAAAATTTAGGGATTTTTTTTATCTAATAAATTCATTTGATATTATTGGATAATAGAGTTTCAGAGTGACCATGTCACTTTTTTAGAAAGGGTAAAAAAAGCATGTTTAAAAACTTATCAGAAAAACCCATTGCTGAATTTCAAATGGAACAAGCTGATCAATGGGATAAGGAAAAATTACTGGAAAAGTGTGTTACAACAAGAGAAGGTATGCCATCTTTTATTTTTTATGAAGGACCTCCAACTGCAAATGGAAGACCGGGCATTCATCATGTTATTGCAAGAACTTTGAAGGATTCAGTATGTCGTTATAAGACAATGCAGGGCTATGCAGTAAATCGAAAAGCCGGATGGGATACTCATGGTTTACCGGTTGAAATTGAAGTAGAAAAGCAACTGCAAATGAGCGGCAAGCAGGATATTGAAAAATATGGAATTAAGGAATTTAATCAGAAATGTAAGGAATCTGTATTCACTTATGAAAAGCAGTGGAGAGAAATGACAAAACGTATGGGATATCTCATCGATATGGATAACCCTTATATTACCTTAGATAATGATTACATTGAAACAGGCTGGTGGATTTTAAAGGAATTCTTTAAAGCTGGTTTGATTTATGAAGGGCATAAGATTCTTCCTTATTGTCCAAGATGTGGAACTGGACTTGCTTCTCACGAGGTAGCGCAGGGATATAAAGAAGTAAAGGTAAATACCATTACTGCAAAATTTAAAAAAAAGGATGCAGAAAATGAGTATTTTCTTGCATGGACAACAACTCCTTGGACCTTAGCTTCCAATGTTTCCTTAACGGTAGGACCAACAGTTGATTATATTAAAGCAGAAAAAGACAGTGAAATTTATTATGTTGCGAAAGCATTGGCTGATAAAGTCTTAGGAAGAAGTAAGGATGGTGAAGCGCAATATAAGATTCTTTCCGAATTAAAGGGAAAGGATATGGAATATATGGAGTATGAACAGCTTATGCCGTTCGTTACTCCCGATAAAAAAGCGTTCTTTGTAACTTGCGCTGATTACGTTACCATTGAAGATGGTACCGGTATTGTACACACTGCTCCTGCATTTGGTGAAGATGACTACCAGACAGGAAGAAGATATGATTTACCGGTTGTAAATCCTGTGGATGAAGAAGGAAAGTATACGGAAACGCCATGGAAGGGTACCTTTGTTATGGACCCTGAGCTAGATGTAAAAATCATCAAATGGCTTGCTGCTGAAAATAAGATTTATACAAAAGAAAAGTTAGAGCATAACTATCCACACTGCTGGAGATGCAGTACACCTTTGATTTATTATGCAAAGCCAAGCTGGTATATTGAAATGACAAAGTTAAAGGATCAGCTGGTTGCAAATAACAATACCGTAAATTGGTTCCCTGAATTCGTTGGTGAAGGACGATTTGGAAACTGGTTAGCGGAAGTAAAAGATTGGGCAATTTCCAGAAATCGTTACTGGGGTACACCGATTAATATTTGGCGTTGTGAATGCGGTCATTTGGAATCCATTGGTTCTAGAGCAGAACTTGCTGAAAAAGCGATAGAAGACATTGATGATACAATTGAATTACACCGTCCTTATGTCGATGATGTGCATATTGAATGTCCAGAATGCGGTAAAAAGATGAGTCGTATTCCAGAGGTTATGGACTGTTGGTTTGACAGCGGAGCTATGCCTTTTGCGCAAAGACATTATCCATTTGAGAATAGAGAAAACTTTGATGAAGAACTATTCCCGGCAGATTTTATTTGTGAGGGTATTGACCAGACAAGAGGATGGTTCTATTCCTTACTTGCAATTTCTACTTTTATAAAGGGAAAAGCACCATATAAAAATGTTCTGGTAAATGATTTAATCCTAGATAAAAACGGCAAAAAAATGTCAAAGAGTAAAGGAAACACAGTTGATCCATTCCAAAAATATGATAAAAACGGTGCGGATGCTACAAGATGGTATCTGCTGTATGTATCTCCAGCTTGGTCACCGACAAAGTTTGATGAGGATGGTCTCATTGAGATTCAAAGCAAATTCTTCGGTACATTGAAAAATGTATATAATTTCTTGGTCCTTTATTCGAATAACGATAATATTGATGTAAACAGCCTATCTGTTGATTATGAGAAGAGACCGGAATTGGATCGTTGGATTTTATCTAAATACAATAAACTTATAAAAGAAGCTACCTATGAAATGGAACATTACGATCACATGAAAACGGTTCGTAAAATACAGGAATTTGTAACAGAAGATTTGTCAAACTGGTATATCCGTAGAGCAAGAAGACGTTTCTATGGAGAAGAAATGAATGACGATAAGAAATCAGTGTATTTAACAACGTATGAGGTGCTTACAGGTATTGTACAGCTTGCTGCACCATTTGCACCGTTTATTACAGATGAGATTTATACGAATTTAACCGGAGAGGAATCCGTACATCTTTCTTTCTATCCAAAAGCAAAAGAAACGTTAATTGATGAAAACGTATAATCAATAATGGATTTGG
>JAYFPL010000014.1:0-4145 GCA_034927775.1 Anaerovorax sp.
GGAGTGTCTTTTGATGCATTTTTACATGCTTGATAACCCATTTCCTTATCCGGTCTGCACTTTGGATCACCCACGACTAAATCAAACAAGGAAGCGCCGCAAACAATCGGAACATACCCAACTTGTACATCAAAGCCCTTGCCCTGTTCTTCTAAATACTGCATCGCACCTCCTGCAGCATCAAGTCCATAGGCGCTGCCCCCACTCAGCATGACTCCATGAATCTGTTCAATCATATTAATCGGTTTTAAGAGCTCCGTTTCTCTGGATGCCGGGCCTCCGCCTCTTACATCCACTCCGGCGCAAGCACCATCTTCGCAGAGAATAACAGTACATCCTGTCCCTCCTGCTTCATTTTGCGCATGCCCTACTTTAATCCCTTTAATACTCGTTATGCTAATCTCATTCATTTTTCCTTCCCTCGCAATGCATGTTTCAGTAAAACCATTGAAGTTACTGTGCCAACACCACCGGGAACCGGAGTAATCGCAGAAACATACTCGTTTACTGATTCAAAATCTACATCACCGCACATACCCTCTTGGGTAAAATTAATTCCAACATCAATGACCGTTGCATCACTCTTAAAATACTCTTTACCAAAAAATTTTGGTTTACCAATGCCTGTAATTACAATATCGGCTTGAGAGGTCATACGAATCAAATCTTCTGTTTTCGAATGACAAATTGTAACGGTTGCATCTTCTTCTAAAAGCAATAAGGCTAATGGTTTGCCAAGAACCATACTGCGATTTACAATCACAACATGTTTACTTTTTAGAGGAATGTCATAAAATTTTAAAAGTTCCATAACAGCTTCCGGTGTACAAGGAGCAATGCGTGTAAGATCACCTAAAAATAGTTTTTTCAAATTTAAGGGATTCATGCAGTCAATGTCTTTTTCCGCAGAAATCGCTTCGCCTATAATACGTTCATCCAAGTGTTTTGGAAGCGGTCGAAAAATTAAGATTCCTAAAACGCTGTCCTGCTTATTGTAATGTGTAATTTCTTTTATAAAATCATCCTGCGTTATACTTTCTGCTAAAGATACTACTTTCGTACCCAGCCCGATTTCCCTGCAATTTTTAAGAATCCTTTGTTCATAAGAAATATCATCCGGATTATTTCCAAGTCGAAATATTACAATTTTCGAATCTAAATTTTTTTGATTTAATTTTTTACATTGCTCACTTAAATCATTTTTAATTTGGGCTGCAGCTTTTGCTCCTTCTAATTTCATATTCCCTCCTGCAATCGATTTTCTACATACATATAAATTTCATCTGCCAAAGAGGTCCCTTCTTCCACTAGATGGTTCATTTTATTTTTATATATTACTTTTTTTTCTGTATCATTAAGTAGATTTAAATTAATTTGCACATTTAGCTTTGCGCCTAAAATTGCTGCTCTCAAACAGGCAGCACCTACGCCGGCATCACTTAAAACCAACGCACTGCCCTTCAGTGCATACTCTTTCATTAGAACAAGCGCTTTATTTGCCTCTTCTAAAAGTTCCATTGGTGCTTCAATCGCAAAAATCAATGCCTCTTGAAGTCTCTTATTTTTGATTTCTTTTTCTACTTGTGTTCCAGCCGGCAAACCATATGCGGCAGCTAGAGGTGTAAATGCAGACGCATCTTTTTGAACCAAAAATTTCAAGTGCTCTAACGATTCTTCGGAGGCATTCAGCAATGACTTCATTTCCTCTTCTACCGCGGCATACTTTTGTTTTCCTACGGTAAGATTACCAACCATCATTCCCAATGCCATACCGACGGAGCCAACCAATGCCGAAGCACCGCCACCACCAGGCACCGGTTTTTTGGATGATAAGTTTTCTATAAATTCTATACAACTGCTGTCTAACATGATGCCTCCTTATATTTAAAACAATCCGGTAATGGTTCCATCTGCACTGATATCAATACGTTCGGCTGCCGGACGTTTCGGAAGCCCAGGCATAGTCATAATATTTCCTGTTAAAACAACTAAAAAGCCAGCTCCAGCTGAAACTCGGACTTCTCTCACTGTAATATCAAAATCTTCTGGTCTGCCTAATTTTTTCGGATCATCCGATAATGAATATTGTGTCTTTGCAATACAAACAGGAAGTTTATCGAAACCAAATTTCTCAAGCTGCTCAATATTTCTTTGTGCATCTTCTGTAATGCAAATTCCTTTCGCTCCATAAACTTTTTTTGCAATCGCCTCAATTTTTTCCGATATAGAAGCATTTGCATCGTAAGCAAATTGAAAGTGATTTTCTTCCGTTTCCATCATAGAAAGAACTTCCTCTGCTAATGCAAGACCACCTTCTCCGCCTTTCGCCCATACCTCAGACAATACTGCTTTTACTCCGATTTTTTTACAATCTTCTTCTATACAAATCAATTCTTTCTCAGTATCAGTTGGGAAACGATTGATTGCAACTACTGCAGGCAAACCATAAACTTGTTTCATATTTTCTACATGCTTTAAAAGGTTTTTAATTCCTGCTTTGAGTGCCGGAAGATTTTCTTCGTTTAAATTTTCCTTAGGACATCCGCCATGAAGCTTTAAAGCACGTGCTGTAGCAACAACAACAACTGCATCCGGATGGATTCCGCAGCTTCTACACTTGATATCTAAGAATTTTTCAGCTCCAAGGTCCGCACCAAATCCAGCCTCAGTAATTACATAGTCTCCAAGCTTTAAAGCCATTTTTGTTGCAATGACACTATTACATCCATGTGCAATGTTTGCAAATGGCCCGCCATGAACTAAAGTAGGTGTATGCTCTAGGGTCTGTACTAAATTCGGTAAAATAGCTTCCTTCATCAAAGCTGCAACCGCACCTTGACCATGTATTTGATTTACCGTAATCGGATTGCCGTTTATATCATATGCAACAAGGATTCGACCGACTCTATCTTTAAAATCCTCTAAATCTTCTGCCAAACATAGAATTGCCATAATCTCCGATGCAGCGGTTATATCAAAACCGTCAGACCTAGGCACCCCGTTAGCCTTACCGCCAAGCCCATCCTGTACATAACGAAGCTGGCGATCATTCATATCCATGCATCGCTTCCAAACAACTCGATTGGAATCTATATTTAATTCATTTCCTTGATGAATGTGATTATCTACTAATGCAGCGATTAAATTGTTCGCTGTTGTAACCGCATGAAGATCACCCGTAAAATGCAAATTCAGCTCTTCCATAGGAACTACCTGCGCATAACCACCGCCTGCAGCTCCGCCTTTGATTCCAAAAACAGGTCCTAAAGATGGTTCTCTTACTGCTATTACCGTTTTCTTTCCCATCCTTTGCAGCGCATCACCAAGACCTACTGTTGTTGTCGTTTTCCCTTCTCCTGCAGCGGTCGGATTAATTGCGGTTACTAAAATCAATTTTCCGTATTGCTTATTTTTCGAAGCATTGATACGATGACAATCTAATTTTGCCTTATATTTACCATAACCCAGCAACTCCTCTTCCGTAAGCTCTAACTTTTTTGCAATTTCCGCTACTGGTTTCATTACTGCTTCCTGTGCAATTTCAAGATCACTTTTATAATTCATTTTCCCCTCCCATGCATATCCATAATACATTTATTTTACAGTTTTTTGTCTTAAAAAGCAAAACAAAAAATAGAAAATCCCGAATGTGTCGTCAGGCCAATAATTCACGCCCTATCTCATGATAGGTGGGTTATCTGTTCCGAACCTCTGCCTTCCACTCAAAGGAGGCTTGACATCAGTGTCGAAAACTCGAAGTCCCGTGAACAAATTGTAGGTTAAATTACATAACCTTAACGAACACCTCAGGATCCTACTTTTATTATATTTTGTCTAAGAAAAATTATGCAGTTCGTCTGAAATCTTTCTTGACACTAGTATAGCAGATTTAGTATGAAAATCAACTATTCCTTAAAAAAATTCAACTGTCCAATTTCAGGCAAATTGGTAAAAAACAACTTTAGTTACTTAATTGATTAACGTTATTCATATAAATCAATCGTACAATTCGTATAAACTTTTTGCACGTCATCATTGTCTTCTAAAATTTCAATCATTTTTTTCAAATTTTTAATATCATGTTCTTCCGTTGGTGTTGCTTCAATGGATGGCCCTAATTCAATATCCGCTTCTACAAATTCATA
>JAYFPL010000050.1:0-3658 GCA_034927775.1 Anaerovorax sp.
GAACCAGCAAAATTTTGCGCCCCATTGAATCATCTGATCAAAATATGATTCACTTCCAATAATTTCATAATTCTTACTTGTATAACAACAAGAAATTCCAAACGGTAATTTTTTTCTTTTTAAAAGTTCCATTGCAGTTACAACTTTAGAAAAAGTTCCTTCTCCACGACGGAAATCTGTATCTTTTTCAAACCCTTCTACACTAATTGCGGGAACAAAATTCTTAACACGAAGCATATCATCTGCAAATTCCTCATCAATCAGTGTACCATTTGTAAATGCAGTGAAAACGCAGTCCGAATGCTTGCTGCAAAGATCAATAATATCCTTTTTACGAACTAACGGCTCACCTCCGGAATATAAGAACATATGAATGCCCAATTCTTTTGCTTGTTCAACAATGCTGTTTAACGTATCAATGCTCATGTTTAGCTTGTTTCCGTATTCTGCAGCCCAGCATCCGGTACATTGCAAATTACAAGCTGAAGTAGGATCCATCAAAATTGCCCATGGTACATTACAATCGTATTTTTCTTTAGATGCTTTAATTTGCTGAGAACCGACTAATGTGGCATTTAATACAAAATTCTCAAACAATGTTTTACGAACATCATCGTCTATGTCTGTGTAAAGGCTATGAATCAATTGACACCAGTTGCTATTTGGGTCGGAGATCACCTCACGGATTGCACGACGCTGCGTAGGATAAACATCTTTTTTTGAAAATTTATCAACCCATTCCATTAATGTGGTAAGATTTTTTTCCGGGTCCGTCTCCAGATAATGAAAGGCCTGAACCAGACCAAAACGTTTTACACTTTCTGCAATGTTCATACAAAATCACTCCTTTTTCTACTTTTAATATAACGCTCCCATTCAAAAAAAATATAGACAATCGCCTCACCATGTTTAAATTTAGGACACGGCGTAATGATTGTCTATATTTTCAAACATCAAAATCTATATAATTCAATTTCTTTAACCCTCTTCCCTGCTGTGTGCCTAGTCATTTCCTCGTACCCACTCCTTACATTCTACGTTTGTATTTCTGCAATTATGCTTGCAAACAAAGATTCAAAAGGATTATTATAGACAATCTAATTTTAAATATGATATACTCAAACCCTCCACTATATCACCATACTTTATTTGTATGTTATTATCTCTAGATGGAGGTTGCAAATGAATAATAATTATAGAACTGCTGAAGTTGCAAAGATAATTGGAATACATCCAAATACAGTTCGTCTTTATGAAGAATTAGGACTTATTCCCAAACCAAAACGTCAAGAAAACGGATATCGTATTTTTACCGATTTCCATATTGAACAATTCAAACTTGCCCGCATTGCTTTTCAAATAGAAATTCTGCAAAATGGGTTGAGAAAAAAAATTATTGAAATGATAAAAGCATCTGCAGCTTATGATTTTGACCAAGCACTTAAACTTGCAGAAGATTATTTATCCCAAGTGCAGAAAGAGCAGTCTAATGCAGAAGAAGCAATAGAAATAGTAAACCAGCTTTTATACGGAGAAACGGAAAAAGATATTTTGTCATTGAAAAGAAAAGAAGTATCGGAATATCTGAAAATTTCTATGGATTCGCTCAGAAATTGGGAAATGAATGGCTTATTATCAGTAAAACGTAAAGAAAATGGATATCGCATCTATACGAATGAGGATATGAAACGACTGAAAATTATTCGTTCACTTCGATGTGCAAATTATTCACTTGAAGCAATTTTACGTATGCTCAATGAATTATCTTCAAATCCTAAAACCAATATAAAAAAAGTACTTAACACTCCTAAAAGTAGTGATGATATTATATCGGTATGCGATAAGTTAATTAGCTCACTGAAAGAGGCAGAAAGCAATGCAAAAATAATAATTAATAAACTTCAATTTATGAAAACTAAATTTTAACAACCCTACATTTTAACACCAACCTTTTGGTTGGTGTTATTCTTTTTTATGTAAAAATGATATGTAAAAAAGGAGGATTATAGTTTGGAAGAAGTAATTAAGGTAGATGAGCTATCTAAGTCTTACAATGGGCTGTGTGCAATAAAAAATATAAGCCTATCAGTAAAACGCGGTATGGTATTCGGCTTGCTCGGTGCAAACGGTGCAGGGAAAAGTACGACAATTGAATGTATTTTAGGAACCAAAAAATCCGATTATGGAACCGTATCTATTTTAGGAATGAATCCGCAAACGGAAAGAAAAAAATTATATGAAAAAGTGGGTGTTCAGTTTCAAGAAGCTAATTATCAGGAAAAAATAACTGTAGGTGAATTATGTGAGTTTACGCAATCTCTTTATAAGACTGCTGCGAATTATCATGATTTATTAAAGCAATTCGGAATTTACGATAAACTTAAAAGTTTTGTAAGTGAGCTTTCGGGAGGTCAACGACAACGATTGTTCATTGTTCTTGCACTCATTCCGAATCCTGAAGTCGTTTTTTTGGATGAATTGACAACAGGGCTTGACGCAAAAGCAAGACGTGATGTTTGGAAGTGCCTTTCTGATTTAAAAACAAAAGGTCTTACAATCTTTTTAACGTCACATTTTATGGATGAGGTTGAAGCCTTATGTGACAATATTTGTATATTAAAAAAGGGTCAAATCATTTTTTACGGAACAGTAAAGGAAGCAATTGTATCAAGCCCTTTTGAAAAATTTGAAGATGCTTATCTTTGGTATACAGACGAGGAGGAAGAAAATAATGAAAACATTTCGGACAACGCTTAAAACAGAGATAATGATATCATTAAGAGGAATGGATATGTTTATTTTTGCAATCTGTATGCCTCTTGTGGTGTTAATCATTCTCGGTATTATTTATGGAAACAAACCCGCTTTTGATGGTGCAGAATATACTTTTTTACAGCAATCTTTCGGTGCACTTGTAACAATTTCAATTTGTGCCGGTGGAGTAATGGGTCTTCCTTTAGTCATATCAGACTACCGGAGTAAAAAAATATTAAAACGATTTCAGGTAACTCCAATCAGTCCTGTAAATATTTTAACGGTTCAAGTGGTTATCTATACGATCTACGCCCTTTTATCTCTCTCACTTATTTATATTACAGCAACGAATTTCTTTCATTATCAGTTAGAAGGTTCTTGGCTTCATTTTTTATGCGGCTACTTTTTAGTTATGCTGTCCATGTTTAGTATTGGGATGATGGTAGGTGGAATTGCACCTAATGTTAAAATGGCAAGTATCATTGCAAGCATACTGTATTTCCCTATGCTGATTTTTTCAGGTGCAACATTGCCATATGAAGTTATGCCACCCGCACTTCAAAAAATAGCGGATATTCTACCGCTAACGCACGGAATTAAGCTCCTCAAAGGAGCATCGCTAGGGTTGCCGATAAACCATGTTTTCATGCCGATCATCATCATGATTGTGCTTGCTGTAATCTGCATTGGTATTTCAATCAGGTTTTTTAAATGGGAGTAATTTTGCCCTTTCGGGTTCCAATCCCACAAACTTTATTAAACAAAAATACTCACTCAAAATGAGTGAGTTTTTTATTTGGCGGAGAGTCAGGGATTCGAACCCTGGGTCCGGTTAAGGACACGGCATTTCGAGTTATTTGAGGGCAAGTTTCGATGAGATTATCAAGGTAACTTTGAGGCACCA
>JAYFPL010000035.1:0-2871 GCA_034927775.1 Anaerovorax sp.
ATGATGTTACAATATTTACTAAAAGTTCATTAGTATGTTGACCTTTTCGTACAACCAAATTTCGCATCAATCCTTTATGGGATTTTTTATGATAAAAACTATATCCTTTTTCATTACAAAAATCCAAAGTTGCTCTTAATACCAAATTAAAATCGGAATCTACCAACTGACATTGGTCGACAGTAATGATTGACATAAAACGGCCACGCTTGTGCATTCCCAAGGTCATCGGTCCATCCTTCACCTCGTCGCCAAAGGTATACTCCATTTTGTTTCGATAACCATACTGCAAAGGACTTCCTTCAATTCCCAAAAATCTCTGCGGCATGACATTTTTATTTTCCAAAAGGCGAATAACTTCTTTCCCCTTTAGATTCATTTGTTCTTGATAATCCAGTTCCTGATAAATACAACCGCCGCAATCGGCATTGTGTTTACATATTTCCACACTCATTCTCCTTCTTTGAGATCTCTTATGATAAATGGCTGAATACTATTTTCATTTAAAATAATACTTCTTTATTTCATTGTATCCAACTTATTTAAGTCATAAGGAGTCTCTTGATATACATAATTCAGCCAATTCGCAAAAAATAAATTTGCATGACCGCTCCATTTTACAACAACTTTTTTCTTCGGATTGTCATCCTTAAAGTAATTTGCCGGAACCTTTATATCCATTCCTTTTGCAACGTCTCGTTCATATTCAAGCTTTAAAGTATCCCAATCGTATTCTGCATGACCCTGCACAAAAATCATACGCTTATTTTTCGTAGCTGTGATATGTGGACCAGCTATTTCAGATTCCGCTAAAATTTTCAACTCAGGAACCGTAAGAATGTCTTCCTTTTTTACTTGTGTATGCCGAGAATGCGGTGCATAAAAGATTTCATCAAATCCTCTAATCAGTTCAGATTTTTTATCCTTGACCACATGAGGAAACACACCAAAAAGCTTTTGCGAAAGTTCATACTTCGGAATCCCGAAATGATGATAAAGTGCAGCCTGAGCACCCCAGCAAATGTGCATCGTACTAAACACATTGCCTTTGGTATAATCCATAATTTCAGAGAGCTCTTTCCAGTAATCCACTTGCTCATACGGTAAGGTTTCTACTGGTGCCCCTGTGATAATCATTCCGTCAAAACGTTGGTTTTTAATTTCCTCATATGTTTTATAAAAATTCTCTAAATGCTTAGAGTCGGTATTTTTCGATTCGTGGCTGCCCATTGTCAGCAGATGTAAATCCACCTGAAGTGGCGTATTCGCAAGCAAACGAATCATTTGTGTTTCTGTCACTTCCTTTGTCGGCATTAAATTTACGATTGCAATACGCAAAGGGCGAATGTCCTGCTTTTGTGCCCGATGCTCATACATGACAAATACGTTCTCTTCTCTTAATGTTTTATAAGCAGGTAATCCTTTTGGTACTAATATAGGCATAACAATCCTCCCTTTTCTTTTGCAGATTATAGTGTTTCGATAATTTTAATAACTATTTGTTTTTTAATGATGCTATTTCTATTTCTATTCTTTTAATGTTACTGATCGCTGCCAATTTATTTATTAAAACTTACCGTATGCATCAAAAAATTCTTTTTTATATTCAAGGAATCGTCCTTCTTCAATAGAATTTCGAATGTTTTCCATTGTATGCACCAAAAAGTGCAGATTGTGATTCGTCAAAAGCATTGCTGATAAAATCTCATTGGATTTAAACAGATGGCGTAAATATGCCTTTGAGTAATTTCGGCAAGTATAACAATCACAATTCGGATCAAGCGGTGAGAAATCTCTTTCATATGCAGCATTCTTAATGACAACACGTCCCATCGATGTCATCGCTGTTCCATTTCTTGCAATTCTTGTCGGTAATACGCAGTCAAACATATCAACACCGCGTTCTACACCCTCAAATAGACAATCCGGACTTCCCACTCCCATCAAATAACGCGGTTTTTCCTTCGGAAGATAATCCACACAATAATCAAGGACTTCGTACATCAGCTCTTTTGGTTCTCCCACACTCAGACCGCCAATGGAATAACCCGGAAGGTCCATTTCCACGATTTGCATCGCACTTTCATACCGTAAATCCTTATACATACCCCCCTGCATGATTCCAAACAAGGACTGCTGTTCTACATTTTTATGCGCTTCCTTACAACGAGCGAGCCAACGCGTAGTACGTTCTAATGAATTCTTGACATAAGCTCGATCTGCAGGATATGGTGCACATTCATCAAAGGCCATCATAATATCCGAACCCAAAGCATTTTGTACCTCCATCGATTTCTCCGGTGTAAAGAAATGCTTGGAACCGTCAATATGGGAACGGAATTCTACTCCTTCCTCCTTAATCTTACGCAAGTCTCCTAAACTAAATACCTGAAATCCGCCGCTATCGGTTAAAATAGCACGGTCCCAGTTCATAAATTTATGCAATCCTCCGGCTTCTTTTACAATGTCATGTCCTGGACGCAAATAGAGGTGATACGTATTGGATAAAATAATCTGCGCACCCAATTCCTTCACCTGCTCCGGACGCATCGCCTTTACCGTTGCTGCTGTACCCACCGGCATAAATACTGGTGTTTCAATATCACCATGAGGAGTATGCACTCTTCCTCTTCTTGCCTTACTTCGTTCATCTGTTTTCAGCAATTCATAGGTAACCGCATGTTTCATATTTTAAATTCCCTTTCTCTTTTGACAATCATATTTATTCGATAAACATCGCATCTCCATAGCTGAAAAAGCGATACTCCTTTTTTACTGCATCTTCATAAATTTTCATCATCTTTTCTCGATCATATAAAGCTGAAATCAGCATCAGCAACGTTGATTTCGGCAAATGAAAATTAGTAATCA
>JAYFPL010000182.1:0-21869 GCA_034927775.1 Anaerovorax sp.
ATGCATTTTTTAAATCTTTTGAAGTAATCGTAGCGGTAGCTTTTCCGGCACTATCCATCTTTGCAGTAATGTCAATGCTTATTTTAACAATATTATCGACTTTCTCTTCTGCATTGTAAGGTTTGTTATGCCACTTTTCAGACCCTTCTTCCTGTGTATAGTCATCGGTATAATGCCACACCAGTCGATCTCCGTTTGTCAATTCATCGTGAAGAAGTCCTCCTGAAGGATGCTTCCCATTAATCGTATACATCCAACCAGATAATTTTCCATTATCAAATTCTCCCAGCCAACCGTTCGGTCCTTTTATTTTTTTAACGTAACCACCTTTTGCTCCCTCTTGGTCTATTCCATACTCCTGCAAGCCCCGCATAAAAACCTTATATACGGATACCGATTTCCCATTATATATATATTCCGTTTTCGGTATCCATTCTTCAAAGTCATTTGGATTTTTAGCATAGACATACTTCTTCCCACTCTCTCCATGTTTTGGTACACCGAGAAGGGTAAAGTATACCTTGAATTGTTTGTTTCCAGGGTCAGTTCCTCCTGATGATAGATTGTCAATCATATCCTTTGCCTGATTATAATGAGCTAGTACCGATTTTCCTGCCCAAGCAAGCAACGCTTTCTGTTCCGCATCTAATGCGTTATATGCTTTTGTAACTGCTTCTACTTTATCCTTATCAGCTAGAGTTATTATATCAGCATTTGGTAAGGCAAGTATCTGATCAAAGACTGCTGCAGTCTTCTCCGTACCCTCTAACCTAAGAATTACCTTTCGTGCATTTTTATACTTTTCCAGTGTTTGATCTCCAACAAACGATTCCCAATAATCACCAAATGGTTTTTTCCATTTTTCATAAAAATCGATGGATTCTTTGACTTTTATTTTATCTTCCAATGTAAGTGTTTCATTATTTGGAAGTGCTTCAATTATTTCTTGAAATTCTACATATGGCATTCCATACTTTACCTTAGCGGTCATTGAGGTATCAATGGCAGCCATCGCTTCGTACAAATCGTAATAGGCTTTTCCAATACCAATGATTTTTCCTGCTTCAACCGTCTTCGCTTCTTCTTTCGCATTCGATATTGCGGACTGCAAGGCTTGCATCTGTTGTTCGGTTCCGTTTTTCATGCCTTCTGCTTTTACCACTAATTGGTCAAATTTCTCTCGAGTAAGCGCACAGCGATCCCATACGCTTCCACCATTGATGAGGTCACCCAAAGCAATGATAATGTCTTTCCACAGACCCACGCTTCTATCTTCATTAGCACTATATGAGAATAACCCATCTGCGTTCATATGGCGGTCACGGGTTGTTGTTAACGGTGTATATAAACTCCCACCATCCGTTACGGCAAAGTGCTTTTCCGGATCCACTCCGGCTGTAGCAAGTGCAGAAATAATACAACCCATGGTGTTCACATTTGGCGTTCCGCCTTTCTGATAATAAAACTGTCCTACATACGGACCGCTTCGTATCAGACGTTCTTGCAATTTATCCGCATAATATGCCATATCCTCATCTTCCACGATGCCATGTAGTGCGGCAATGCACCAAGAACGCATATCCGGATCATAAGTAGGATTCACCGCATTTGCCTTCAATTCTTCAACAAATTGGCTACAGTCGATACCGACAGCCTTCGCTGCCATCACATACCAAATGTTGCAGGCAAATGGTCCCCCTCCATTATCAATCATTTCCTGTACATAATTACGCCCTTTGAAATTGTAAGGATTTTCTCCTTGAAGGACAAGCTGTAAAATGACTGCAGCATAATCAGTTGTCTGTCTATAGTTATGTTTCGTGACATCGTATGCACGACCACCATCCATGGATTCTCCCGTACTTGACGCCATAAATACAGGCCAATAAGAGGTGGCAAAATTACTAATTCCATCTTTTCTCTCTTCACTTTTTGTTCTCCGATAGCCATGCAAGAGCTGCTCTGCTAGTTCCTTTGTTGATGGATCGATTCCAAAATACGGTATCGTTTTATTTTTTTCCATTCGAAGGAAGAAATAATCTTGTTTTGTCACACTATCCGGAGCAGTCACCTCAAGCCTCATTGAATATTTTGGCATCGGTATACTCACTTGGAAACTGCCATCTGCCCCTACTTCTACGTTTTTTTCACCAACCGCCATACTGCTTCCAATTGGCAGTTTTCCGGAAAATACGATTTCTTCTACGCCGTCCATAGGAATAAATTTATATGTATTTTTTTTATCCGAAAAACCTACTCCAGGTTCCAAATCGGCACCAGTCATTCTAAAATTTGAAATGACAGTACTATCATCGGCATGTACCAGTTTGATGGTATGAAGTGTCTTTGTTATACCATCTGCTGCGGTAACCTCTACCTCAAAGGATTCAATCGGTGTCCCATCCAGCTCTAGTACATAGATGGGGTTATAAATTCCTTCTTTGCAATTAATATGTGTGCTTTCAGTTTTGTTTCCTAAAAGATTGGAGCCTTCCGGCACCTTGATGGTATAGGTCGATCCAGGATCCTTTGTACGGATTCCTACATAAACCAGAGCATCCTTTGCAACTTTTTCAGCATTATTTACCAATGTTGAAGATGGCATTTCTTTTGGCAAAGTAATCTGATGAGTGTTTTCCTTAATATTCAGCTTTGTTTTATATTCTAAAGCTGAATGCACCATGGATACTAAAGTTGCATCTAAATAATCCAAAGAGGTATCTTTTCCAAGCACAGGCTGTGACTCTTCTCCGTTCCAATGGAATAAAAGTACATATGAATATGCTTTTGATGAATTTCTTTGAACTACTACTCCGGAATTTATATCTTCTCCGATTTGCCTATCTTCATAGCTCATTGGCTGTAAAAGGCTTTTTTCAAATTGTACCTCTAAGACATTTAATCCTTTTTTCAAACAGATTTGTTGACTCATCCGCTCTGCTCCGCGTAACGAAGTACTGGTATCAAAATTCCCAATAAATTCTCCATTTAAGCCTACTCGATTGATAGAGGTCGCATAACAATAAGAACCAAAGCGATCTAAAGGATTTATTCTAAATTCATATGGATCATGTGTTACCTGAAGCTTTATAGTTAACACGCTTGAAGGGATATCTAACTCATAAAGCTGTGTTTTTGTTTTATCAAATTTCAATTGATTTTTATTTATAATATGAAGTGCTTCATTGTTTTTTTCATTGTAAATAGCTAACTGTTCCAGTCCATTTTCCGTCTGATATATTGATTCATAGATGAAGTAGTACGTTGAGGACTTTCCCTTATCTGTGACAGTTACAGTAACCACTCTATCTCCATAAATACTTCTATTACTATTCTTTACAGTGGTTACTTTAAAGGGGAGTTTCTGTTCAAAAGAATCTCCATAATCTATTTTATATTCTATATCCTCACTGTTATTGGTTTCAAACTTAATTTTAGCCGTTTCCGAAAAAAGATACCCTTCCATAATTTCTGTGTATGTGGAACGAAGAGCCACCTGTTTAACTAAAAAGACATTATTATAACCTTCTTTTAAGACAGGGTATGCCCCTTTCGATTTCCGTGCATCTATAAAGGAATCCCCCCTAATTCCCCCATATGTAGTAATTTCAAAGGGTAAATCCTGCGGTTGCTCATTTAAAGCAGCAGGCAAGACCCCCTCTTTCATTTCTCTCTCTATCTCCCCAGAAGCTGCTTGTGTGCTAATCTCTTCGGGTTCTACCCCATCCTCCGAAGAAACCGGTGCTTCAACCTCTTTTACATCCTCTGTTATACTCTCTATTTTCGGCTCGCTCAAGTCTTCGATGCTTTCACCAAAGGAATTGAACGGAAGCAGCGTACATGTCATCATCACTGCCATAAACAGTCCCAGACATCGTTTTCTCATTTTCATAATTCATCCTCATCTCACGTCTACCTAATTATTTTGTAGACTCTTTGCAATAATTGTCTGTTTTTATTTCTTTTTAGTATTTACTTTATCAATTTCTATTTTTGTATTTTACTTTTTTATTCTCTGTCTTTCTATAAGCATAATAAGATTTTTCTTTTCTTTAAAAACAGGGGGAAAATCCCCCCTGTCAAACTACAGAATCAAATTTCCTTTACCAAGTAAAATGTAAATGTTCAAAGCTCAAGTTCAATTCATTATTATTTACGGTAGTTCCATCCTGATTAGTGGTTCCACTTACACTTAGCTGATTGAGATATTGGTTTGGATAATTGTTTGTAGACGCTGGTCTATTTGCGCCAAGATAATACATCCAAGATTCCCCATCATAAGTATTTTGTGCCGGATAGCTATCACGGTTTGTGTAAGTTGTTCCTTCGTAGGTAATAGAGGTGATGGCTTTTCCGATTTCCCCAGTCGGCTGCCAAGTATTTGGATCTAAAATTTGAACATCCTTCCAAGTAATAGAAAGGTCAGCGTTCGCTGCATCTTCCTGTACCAAGGCATCATAAAGAGTAGCTGTGGATGCAATACTAATTTCTAATGGAAGCGGATCGGTTAAATCCTGCTTTACCCATGTACCGTTGATATTTTCTACTGCTTCCATGTTTACCGTTACCGTTGTGTTTGTGGCAAATGCCATACTGGTCATGGCAAAGACCATAATCATTGCCAATACAACGACCGTAATTTTTCTCCCAATAAGTTGCTTATTCATAATTTTTTCCTCCTTTGTTTGTCTGTATGAACAGACAACAGCGCTAAAATATACTTGCAAAATTACAAGTATGCTTCATCACTTCCTACTTACGCAGGACTAACCCCCTTTCCAATTGATCTATATAAAAAAATCAATTGCAAAATTTAGATAAAAAAAACTGTGGCTAAAAGCCACAGTCCGTTTTCACTGTTCTTATATATATCTCTCTTTATATCTCTCTTCTTTTATGTATCCAAGAAAAGAATCTTACAGGTCATTTACCTCGTGACCATTTGTACTTTATATCCATGCAGGTCTTCTGACTTACGAATCTATATTCCTAACCGCCTTCCCAAAGGGTTTTATCACTTCAGTGGCAATTGCTTTTCGCAAAAATATTGGTTAAAAACTCCTCGCTTACAGCGGCGGGTCCGTGCCGGATTTTCACCGGCTTCCCTCTTAGCTACCGATCTTCATCGGTAGACATAGATACTTATTCAATTGTTAGTCATGTTTTGTCACAATTTGTCGAAAAAATTATATTACCATAATATTCTTTATATTGTGGTTTTATATTAACAATTTCCATTTTACTTTGCAAGTATTTTTTTTCTTATATAAAATTATTTTACGATACGTACATGGTTTTTCTTACATAAATCGGATTTGATACTTCTTGAACCTTTTCTTTAAAAGGACCTCCTGCCTGCATCAATTCAAAACATTCTCTCGGCTTCATAAAAGGACGCATTGTCTCAGCAATTTTCGGAAACAACACTTTTTTATCACCATAAAAATCTATCAATAGTAACCAATGTTTCTCGGATTGTGACTGCCCTTGAGCCTTCAGCAACCAAGCAACCTGCACCTCTGGATGCATTTCAAAAAGTTTTTTTAATTCTCTCAGTAATCCTTTTGGTACCTCAGTTGGCCGCCACAGCTGCACATTTCCTTCATGATACTCCTTATTGACCGTCATACCTTCAATTCGCTCATCTACAGTATAGATCAATGCTTGTGAAATAATAATATTTTCTTTAAAAGGATTTATCACAATCCCTTTAAGAATTTCTGCATCATCAATTACCATATGCTTAAGATAATCATATGAAACACATTCAATCTCTTTTGCCTCAAAAGGCTCGCAAATATCCTTTTTTTCAAAAAATACTGGGATGTAATAATCACCGTCAGAGGACGCAAGCATATCATATGTTTCTTTCATATCATTTCCATTACATTCTCTATGAACAGGTATCCAGAAGATTGACTCTTTTAATACTCTAAAAAAATAATCTTCATTTATTGTATTTATATTTTTTTGTAACTGCTGAAGTGCTTTTAAAAATTTACTTTTTTTTTCTAAATTCATTTTTTCTCCCTTTCTACAAAACAAAAAAGACTATGGTGAAAACCACAGTCCGTTTTTACTGTTTTTACAAAATTATTTGATTTAATAAAACCAATCGTTTTAAATTAAAACTACCTACGTCATTTACCTCGTGACTGGTTGTTATTTTATTCAAGTAGGTCTTCTGACTTGTCTCTCATCATCCTTTTCGGCCTTCCCAAATGCTTATTTGCATTCAGTGGTAATTTGTACTTTACAAATTATCGAATAAGAACTCCTGACTTACAGCGGCGGGTCCGTGCTGGATTCTCACCAGCTTCCCTCTTAGCTGCCATGATTGATGGCAGACATGAATAATATTTAATTTATTTCATTATATTTTATTATTTTGAATCAATATTAACAGTTTTAAATTTAGATTGCAAGAAAAATTTCTAAATATTCGATCTGTTACTACAAGTAAAAAAGAACCTGATTATTTTGATATTACCAAAATAAAATGGGTTCTTTTTTACTTATTTTTACTTATCTCTTAAAACTTGTACGCTAATTTAAATTGTCTACATGAGCACGGTTTTTGGATTCATAATATTATTTGGGTCAAATACCTTTTTTATGCCCTTCATCAACTCCAGCTCTACCGGAGATTTCTGTAAGGTGAGATCCTTTGTTCTGATTTTTCCAATTCCATGTTCACCAGTAATCGTTCCTCCATAGGAAAAACAAATGTCATACATCTTTTGCTTTAACTCAGATGCATATGGAGGAACCGTTCCGTCTTCCAAATATAAAATATCATTATGAACATTTCCATCCGCAATGTGAGCTATGACATTAGTACTGGTCTCATACTCCTTAACCAGCATTTTTAAGTCTTTAATAAATGCCGGAACTTCTGATACCGGTACTGCCATATCAAAGGAATCACAAATGGTTTCTTTGATATATTCGTAATGCTGGCTGCGAATCAGCAGTAATTCTTGCTGCTCTTTTGCCTTTCCTGCATATAACGTCTCATAGGAATGGTTCTTCTCACAAATTTCATTGATTTCCTTACAAGCTTCATATAGTTGTCTTTCATTCTTCTCAGAAAGAATGATTAATAAATCCGCATTCCCTTTTTTTGCCTGCCATTCAAGCCCAAGCATTTCTGCCGTCCCAACAAATAAATGTTTATCCATATATTCCACAGCAAGCGGAAGGTTTCCACTCTTTAAAATGTCCATAACAGCCTGACATGCATCTTCAAAGTTTTCAAAGGGTGCCACAATGGTAGCGGAATAGAAATCTTTCGGATAGATTTTCAGTACAATCTTTGTGATAACAGCCAGTGTTCCTTCACTGCCTAATAAAAGCTGCATTAAATTATATCCGGCATTATTTTTCACAAGCTTTCCGCCAAGTTCTAAAATCTCTCCATTTGGCAGCACTGCTTCAACACCCATAATATGTTTTCTCATCACACCATGACGCACGGCCCTGGCTCCACCTGCGTTTGTTACAGCCATACCTCCCATTTGGGCACCTTCATCTCCGGGATGTACCGGAAAACTCAAATCATTTGACTTGTCCAATTCCTCAAGTAAATCCATCAACGTAACGCCCGCCTCTAGCACGGCAACCATATTTTTTCGATCGATTTCCAAAATACCATTCATTCGTTCCATAGATAAAACGAAGCTTTCTTGTACTGGTGTGCATCCTCCGCAAAGTCCGGTCGCACCACCGCGTACCACTACCGGTATCTTGTTTTCATTTGCCAGTTTCATGATTTGTGCTACATCTTGGGTATTTTTTGGCTTGATTACAATGGAATCTGTATTTGCTTTTGGCCGATACGCTTCTTCAACTTCATCATAAAGATAAGATGCGGTTTGATCTTGATTTGTCAAGACATAATCACTTCCGACAATCGTTTCTAAAGCTTTTATAATGTTTTCTTTCATTTTACCGCATCCCCCTTTCTTAATTGACGAATGAACTGCGGTATCACTTCGTACAAATCTCCTACGTAGCCATAATCTGCAATCTGGAAGATTGGTGCCGACGGATCACTATTCACTGCAATAATTACTTGCGAATCTTTCATACCAGCTAAGTGTTGTGGTGCTCCTGAAATACCGCAAGCAATATATACCTTCGGTTTTACACGGTTTCCACTGTAACCCACTTGTGCAGAACTTTCAGCCATTCCAGCATCGACTAACGCTCGTGACACTCCAACTTTTCCACCTAAAACTTTTGCAAGTTCCTCTAACATTGTTAAATCTTCTTTTTTGCGAATGCCACGACCTCCGGCAACAATGACTTCTGCTTCGGTGATATCAAAATCATCCAATGCAATCATTTCATTCACTGTACTTTTTAAAGTCTGTTTGAAATAAGGTTTAACAAAGATAATATTTTCTGGATTTTTTAAGTCTCTCTTTGCTTCTGCAAATTCCTTATATCTAACTGTTGCCATCTGCGGATTTTTCACCGTTTTAATGTGTGCAAACAAATGATCACTGAAAGCTGGACGAATTTGAATCAAACGTCCTTCATCATCAATTTGCAAATCGGTACAATCTGCAGTCAATCCAGTACATAATGCAGCTGCAATTCGAGGGGCTAAAGAACGACCAAAGTTCGTTGCCCCAATTAATATAATTTCCGGTTCCTTTTCTTCAATAAAAGCGACGATATTTTTTTTATACGTATACTCTTCCAAAGTAGAAAATATGGAATCCTTCATATAATAAACGGTCTGCGCACCTCTATAATTCAACTCTTCTGCAGGGATTCCATCTCCTCCTAGAAGAAGACAGTCTAATGGCATGTTTCTTTTTTCCGCCAACTCTCTGCCTTTGTTTAACAACTCATAACTGACTTTATGAATCTCGCTGTTACTTTGTTCTGCAATGACAAGAATGCCTCTCTGTTTCTTATTATCCATACCCTTACACAATCCCTTTCTCCGTTAAAACATCGGTTACTGACTGTAAGAAGGCAGTAAAATCTTCACGAAAGACTTGATTACTCTTTTTTACTTCTTTCGGAATTTCTATCTTCGAAACTTTAGTAGGTGATCCTTTAAAACCACATTCCTCTTCTGACATAAATCCATTCAAATCTTGCAGGGTAATTGTCTCCACTTCTATTGTAAGTGATTCTAATTTTCGATTCACTGTCGGAAGCTTTGGACGACTGATATTTTTGGTCACCCCAATCAATGCAGGAAGCTTCATTGTTCGAACTTGTCGATCGCCGCCAATATTTTCAATTGTGACTTGAACTGAATCATGATCCAAATTACGAATTTCCTCCACATAATAAGCATGTGGAATATCTAAAAACTCTGCCACTTCTGCACCAACCTGAGCCGTATCACCATCAACGGATTTTTCTCCACAAAGAATCAAATCAAAATTCCCAATTTTTCTTATAGCAGCTGCTAATGTTTTTGCTGTTGCACAGGTATCCGAACCACCAAATTTACGATCCGTTAACAATACTCCCTTGTCGGCACCTCTTGCATAAGCATCACGTAGGGTCTTTTCTGCTCTCTGCGGTCCCATTGTCATTACTGTTACAGTTACATTCTCTTGTTCTTTTTCTTTTTGATCAACCGCAGCTTGTAAAGCATTTTCATCAAAAGGATTGATTTCAGCTTCTGCAGAAGAACGATCTACAACTCCCTTTTCCTGGTCAAACTTTACCTTTTCCATATCAGGGACTTCTTTTACTAAAACAAGTATGTTCATGATACTCCCCTCGTTTCTCTTGCATACTTAGATTTCAACTTATTCTCTGGTCTTACCACTTAAATCATACACCATTTATTTAAAGGGTGCAATTACTATTTTAATTTTCTGATATTTTTTTAATTTGCAGTTTTCCTTTTTTTCCTATAAAATAAAGAAAGATCAAATGACGAAATCAAAGATTTAATAAAAATATACTGTGTGCATATTTATCACATTGCACATTAAAGGAGTGAATTCCATGTTTATGGCAATTGAAAATAAAAAAATTTCTCAAATCGTCATCGAGCAAATTCAAGAAATGATTATGCGAGGCGAATTAAAAGATGGTGATCAACTTCCACCGGAACGTATTATGACAGAACAATTTCAAATTGGACGTCCTGCACTGCGAGAAGCTCTGAAAGCCTTAGAAGTATTAGGACTTGTAGAACGCCGGCATGGTTTAGGAAACTACATTGTTAATAATGTTGAATCGAACTTCTTTAAACCCCTTTCCTTATCATTTAAATTAAGTAATGGAAATGTACAGGAAATTCTTCAATTACGTTATCTTATTGAAACATTTACGGTTAGAGAAGCTGCAAAATTAGCTACTTTTGATGATATTTCTTTTTTAAATCAAAAGCAAAAGGAAATGATGGAAGCGGAAACACCTGATGAAAAATCACAATGTGATAAGGATATCCATTTTAAAATTGCACGTATCTGCAATAATAGCCTGATTCTAGCAACCTTTGAAAACGCTTCTTATCTTTTAGAAAATTTTATAGATCAAGCGGTTCATCTATCCTATTTTGCAGAAGAAGACTCCGTAGAGCGCATTTATGAAGAGCATAAAAATATTATTGATGCCATTGAAAAAAAAGATGCAGATTTAGCTGTTTCTTTCATCAATATACATCTGAACAATATTCGCCCAGATCTCCTTCATGGAATTTAGATTACAAAAATTCTTTATCATCCCCTACATACTTTAGGGGATGATTTTTTCATTATTTATATTTTCTTTAAAAAACAAACTGCTACAAAGCCTAAGATAAAGGGTGGTTTATCTTAAGTATCTTGCAGCAGTTTATTCTATGAGAAACTAAATATTAGTAGCAATCATTTTCTCAACTTCTATTTCATTAAAATGGTAAAAAAATCTTAGTAAGTAAAACGATGATTGGAATTGCAATGATTGTCTTCTCTAAGAAGATGATAATTAAATCAGTGATTTTAACCGGCATTTTGGATGCGAGCATAATCGATCCAACCTCACTCATATAAATGATCTGTACTAATGACAAAATACCGATGATAAATCTAGTTTCAATGGACGGTATATTCGAGCAGATTACTGCAGGAATAAACATATCCGCAAATCCGACAACCGTTCCTGGTGCAGCTGCGAAAGCATCCTCTACGCCCAGTAATTGTAAGTAATAACCAAACGGCATAGAAAGCCAGTCAAATATCGGTGTATAAGTAGAAAGCACCAACGCCAATGTACCTACGCACATAGTAACCGGTACAAGAGTAAATATAATTCCTAAGAACATATCAATGCCCTTATACATTAATTCTCCGAAGTTAGGACCTTTTTCAGCTTTGGTTACCGCTTGTAAATAAGCCCAACGAGTTTTACTGATACCCTTTGGCTCAACTTCATTAATTTGCTTGCCGGTTAGTGCATAATACTCATCCGGATATTTTTTACCCAAAGGCCAAATACGCGCCATAATGACAACACTGATAATACCCGTAAACGTTAGGATTAGATAGAATGGAATGAAATATTGTTCTACTCCCATCATCGCTGCGATAACTAAACAGAATGGTAAGGATACAGCAGAAAAACAAGTTGCAATCAATACAGATTCTCTTGCAGTATAATATCCTTGTTCATATTGCGTACTTGTTAAAACAACACCTACATTACAGTTACCAACCCAAGATGCACACAGGTCAACAGCGGCTCTGCCAGGCAAACGGAACAATGGCCAAAGCAAATTACGAATTAAAGTACCCGTATAATCCATAATTCCATAATCCATAAGCAGTGGAATTAAGAAAGATGCTGCAAAGAACCAAGCAATTAAAGTTGACATTAAACTCATCATTGTGCCACCTGTGTCTCCGGAATAAATCCATTCCGGTCCCACTTGGAAAAATACTAAGGTAGCAATGATAGCACCAATGATACGAATCACAAGATAAATCGGCGATGTCACAAATAGTTTTGGTAGCATTTTTCCATCTGTGATTGCCTTAGGTTTAAATAAAGTAGTAATTAAAGACATAATTGCTGAAATAACAACGATTCCAAGAATCGCTTGCGGTGCCCATGGTTTAATAAAGGCAGCGACCCATTCGGAAATAACTCCGAGTGGGATATTCATATTTCCGTTTACCCAAATAGGGCAAAGAAATAAGAATACGCCAATTGCAGAAGGAATAATAAATTTTGCTTTTTGTTTTCCGGTAGGATTTTGAATTAATCCACTCAATGTTTGATCTTGTTCTGTTTCAACGCCGACTACTTTTGTCTGCTCTTCCATGTTATTGTCCCCCTTTACTTTTAAAAATTGATACTTTTTCCAAACGGTCAAAAGCCTCTTTAAGAGTGTCTATACCAACTGTACAAGCCAGTCTAATATAACCTTCTCCACACTCTCCAAATGCAATTCCCGGAATGGTTAAAACATGTGCTTCCCGAAGAATACAATCACTTGCATCAATGGAATTTAAGCCTGTTTCTTTAATGTTTACAAATAAGTAGAAAGTACCTCTAGGTGGATAAATCACTGACATATTAGGAATGGCATTGATTCGTTCCGCTGCATAAAACATGCGTTTTCTATATTCTTCAACCATAGGAGGCTGTATATTTTTTCGATTTTGCAATGCATGAATTGCAGCTCTTTGAGAAATTGATGGTGCTGTGAATACTACGTTTTCATTAATCATTTGAATTGTTTGAATGATGTAATCCGGAGCAATAATGTTTCCGATTCTCCAACCTGTCATTGTGAAATTTTTAGAGAAACTATTAATAATTATCGTTCTCTCTTTCATGCCTTCTAAAGCGGCAATTGGTACAAATGGATGTTGGTAACTAAATGAAGTATAAATATCATCTGCTATTACAATCAAATCATGCTTCTTTGCAATCTCAGCAATTTTCTTCATAGTATCTAACGTTAGACAACTCCCGGTTGGATTACTTGGTGTATTTATTACTAAAGCTTTTGTTCGTTCATTAATTAATCCTTCCAAACGATCCATATTAATTTGAAAATCTTCATCTTCATAAGTTGCAAGTTCTACCGGAATACCTCGTGCAAGCTCTACTTGCTGCGGATACGGTGTGAAAAATGGTGCCTGTAAAATAACTTCATCACCATCATCTAAAATTGCTTCCAATGCCAAATACATTGCAAGGCACCCACTGGTTGCAACAAAGACTTCTTCGTCCAGAATCTCCATATTATATTCTTCTTTATAATATTTAATGATTTCTTGACGCAGCTCAGGATCTCCTCGAAAATCCGTATACTTCGTATGCCCATTCAAAGCATCTTGAAATGCATTATTGATAATAATTTCCTCCGTAATTAAATCCGGATCACCTAAGCTAAGATTAATGACATCATTAAAGCCCTTTGCGAGCTCATCTACCTTTCCCATAGGTGTCGATTTGTCTTTCCAATACCGTTTTGAAATAAATCTGTGTTTCAAAACAATTCACCTCCATCCTTCCTAAAATTGATAGGTGGTAAGACCTCACATACAGTTAACCACATTTTTTATCTCTTTACAATAGATTTTATCAGAATTATTAAATTATTTTAACTTCGGTAGAACAGACATAGCACTCGGTAGGATATAAATCTGTCTGCCCTTCTTATTTACCGTTTTTTCTATATAACAAATTGCTTCAGAAACTTCACGAAATAGCTGAATACCACATTGATCCAATTCAGATTTTGGCTCATAATCCGATACCATAATAAGATTATATTTTTTTGCCAGTTCACAAAGTAAATATCCTGAAAATGCTTCCGGCAAAAAATCCTTTCTTAGAAAGGTTTCTCTCTGTAAATTATCTTCAAAATCAGTAATAATGGACACTGATTCTTGGGTTCCCATGTTATTTGCACACTGTGCAATCACTAAAACAGTTCCGTTGTCTTTTACTGCTTCAATGGATGCAGAAAACGCTTTTGACGCCTGATAAAGATCTAAATCTTTTGGATATCCACCACAACCAGCGATTACTACATCTGCTTTCTCTTCAATGAATACTGCACCAACTTCATCCAAATATTTAGTCCCCATTAAGAACGCCTCTTGTGCATCTCCCGCGACCGCCTTATAATAATTCCCTTTACTATCTAAAATAACATTAAAAAGAAAGTCTGGTTTAATCATTGTACATGCATCTATCATATCTTCATGCATCGGATTTTCTTCTAAATTTCCCATGCGACATGCCGGATTCAATCCACTTCCTACATTTTGCCCAAATACACGACTGTGATTTGCAGCTACAGAATCATACCCTGCAATTCCGGGTAAAATGGATTTTCTTCCTCCCCCATAGCCAGCCATATCATGATAGGTAATGCCCCCGGTTAAAATCAAACGATCACATTCTACAGCTCTTCGATTGACTACTACCTCCGTTCCATTTCGAGTCACTCCCAGTGTCACCAGATCCTCTTTATTATGACAATCATGATCAACCACACGAAATTGTTTTTTTAATTCCTCACCTAATAGCAATCCATGCTCTTCTTCTGTTTGAGCAGCATGTGCACCTGTAGCACACAAAAATGAGATATCTTCTTCCAAAATTCCTGCTGAATTTAGTTCTTTTACAATTTCAGGCAGAAATAAGTCCATACGCTGATAATATCTGGAAATATCAGAAATAACAATGCAAATACGTTCTCCTTTTTTTACAATTTGAGAGAGGCGCGGACTTCCAATCGGATTATTTAATGCATCTTGAATGATTTCCTTTGCACTTTTTTTCGAAATCATTTTATTTTCTAATATTTCATAGTCCTCAAAAAGATTCAAAGGCAGTTCTTTGTATCCTTTCCCATATTTCAGTGACAATATAGCCATTAAGTACTTTCACCTCCAGCAAAATTGAAATTTAATTTTAAAAATAACGTTTGTGGTAAGACCAATTTCGGATAATTATACCATATTCTTGCATTATTTTTAAGTATCGATGTATTTATTTAAAAATATTTTTTATTATCAAAATTTTTAAACATCATTCAAAAATAGGAATCGTACAAATAATATTATAAAAAACAAAAAGTCTATCCTGCTAATTTTTTAACAGTAGACTTTTTTTGTTTAATCTATATTGTAAATGGTTTCCTAAATAATGAAAAACCCATGGACAAAACCCCTATTCTTGTCCATGGGTTACATTGAATTTTTTATCTAGGTTCGATAATCAATTTGATTGCGGTTCGCTCTTCACCATCAATAAGAATATCTGTAAACGCCGGAATACATACAAGATCAATTCCACTTGGCGCTACAAATCCTCTTGCAATGGCAACTGCTTTTACCGCTTGATTCAATGCACCTGCTCCGATTGCTTGAATCTCAGCTCCTCCTTTTTCTCTCAAAACCCCTGCCAGAGCCCCTGCTACCGAGTTAGGATTTGACTTCGCTGATACTTTTAATACTTCCATTATTGTTTCCTCCCTAAAATGCTTCTTTTGAATTCCCTTTTGATTGGATTTCATTTTAATACTTCCATTTAATACTTCCATTGTATATATTCTCTTCCAATCCTTGGATTCCTTTAAATTTCCAATAAAAACTCTTCGACAGAATACTTCGAAAAAAATATTTTTTTTATAATTTTTTGTCGAACACTTGCATTTTTAATCGTAATTGTTTATAATATGGTCGTGGTTATCCCCCTGATAACCTCATTAATCTCTAATCCCAATACCCCTTTTGAACAAAACAAACTGCTCCCCTGCAGTTTGTTTTGTTTTTTGATACATTTTAATATGAAAAAAATGAATAATTATTATTTTTAAAGATTAAATGCTATACTGAAAAATGGATGGTGATGCAATGTTTTGTAAAACGGAAATAGATCAAATTAACATGTATATATCAAAGCCCTGGACTCTATACACTCAGGATTTGTCATTAGGATTTTTGGATATTGAAACAACAGGACTTTCACCCAAACAAGATTCTTTTATTTTAGGAGGTTTACTTCGTCAAAATAATGATTTAACACCTTCTGTAATCACGCAATATTTTGCAGAAACACCGTTTGAAGAAGCGAACCAACTGGAACAATACCTTGCAGAACTTTCAAAGCAAGATATATGGATTTCCTATAATGGTGACTCCTTTGATCTTTCTTTTCTTGCAAAAAGAATGAAACAACTAGGTCTTAGCGAAAATCTTCCCTTTCATTATTCTTTTGATCTTTATCGTATTTTGCGTCAATTTTCTTCCATTGCAGAACTGCTCCCGAATTTAAAACAAAAAACAGTGGAATCATTTTTAGGCATTGAAAATAATCGAACAGATCAAATCTCAGGAAAAGAAAGCACACTACTATATGAACAGTATCAAAAAGCACCATTGGAAGAAATCAAACGAGCTATTTTACTTCACAATCAAGATGATGTAGTACAATTATCCGCTTTGCTTAAAATTCTGGACAAGCTAAATCTGCATCAAATTATGTTTCATCGAGGTTTCCTTTGCACTCATAAAGAAAGAAAAGTTAAAATTGAGTATATTCGTTTTGATAAAAATCATCTTTTTGTTAACGGAAAAAGCAATAATATTTTACTTCCGTATCAAAGTTATGAAATGACACATCAAATGAAATTAGATCCCTTGATGCAAACCTTTGAATTAAAAGTTCCTTATATATCAGAAAATAATTTCACATATATTGATTTGGAATCTTTTAATATGGATTTTTCACCACTCCAAAAGTACAATGGTTATCAAAGTGGTTATTTAATTCTTCATGACGGAACCATTCCAAACTATTTAGAAATAAACCATGCTCTAAAAATTATATTAAAAGAAATATTAAAACAGTTCTAATTGAATCATACTAACCTTGGAAATAATTTTGTGGTATACTAAAAACAAAAAGATCGAAGGAGAGGTGAAAAACGTTGCAAACAAATAAACGGCTGGACCAAATATTCAAATCCGCTTTTCCGGTGCCATTTGACGACACCTCACGCTTTGTATTTTTCAGTGACGTTCACCGTGGTGACGATAGCCTTTCAGATGAATTCGGACGCAATCGACATATTTATGAACATGCCTTAGATCATTACTACCGACATGGCTACACTTATATTGAAGTGGGGGATGGAGATGAATTATGGGAACATCCTAATTATGAACATATTTTAACAGCCCATAAAAGTACTTTTGATCTTTTAAAAAAATATTTTGACGATGGCCGTCTTCTAATACTTTATGGAAATCATAACATTCAACTTAAAGACCCAAACTATGTTAAGAAAAATTTATATTATACTTTTGATGAACAATCCGATGAAATGGTACCTTTATTCCCCGGAATCAGTATCCACGAAGCTTTGATTCTTAAGCATAGGGTTACAAACCAAGAAATATTTGTAGTCCACGGAAACCAAGGTGACATGCTCAACGACCAATTCTGGTGGGTATCACGTTTCATGGTTCAATATATTTGGCGGTTTCTTCACTTGGTTGGCGTCAATTATGCTGCAAGCCCTGCTAAAAATAGGTACAAGCGTCATAAAGTAGAAATCAACTATAATAAGTGGAACGAGCGACATGGTATCATGCTGATTTGCGGTCATACCCACCGCCCTAAATTTCCAAAACCGGGAGAACCGGCATACTTTAATACTGGCTGCTGTATGCATCCTCGCGGAATAACTTGCTTAGAACTAACTGATGGTGAAATCAGCTACGTCTCATGGCGTGTACACAGTAAGCCCGATGGTACAATGTATATCCGAAAAACGACCATTCAAGGACCAAAGCCACTCTCTTGTTTTTATAAAACAAAACCAAATAAGGAAGGACTGACAGGTGAAATAAAATGACAAAAAAAATGCAATCCATTGAAGAGATTACTTCTCAGATAAAAAAAGATAGTTTTAAAATGGCCGCTTTAACGAATGAAGCAAGAAACAATGCTTTAAAATCCATTGCACAAAAACTACAAGAAAATCGGGTGAAGATTCAAGTTGCCAATGCACTCGACTTAGAAGAAGCTGAAAAAAATAGTATACCTGATCCGATTTTAAAACGATTAAAATTTGATGAAAAGAAGCTTCAAGATGTTTTAAATGGGATAGATAGTCTCATTTCACTTCCGGATCCTCTCTTTCAAACCCTATTAAAAAGAGAGTTGGATGAAAATTTGACGTTGCATAAAGTGACCTCTCCAATTGGAGTTATTGGAGTTATATTTGAATCTCGTCCAGATGCCTTGGTCCAAATTGCTACACTATGTTTAAAAAGCGGAAATTGCGCAATTTTAAAAGGAGGAAGTGAAGCTGCTCATACGAACCGCATTCTTTTTGAACTCATTCACGAAGCAGGTATAGAATCCGGTGTACCAGACGGCTTTCTAACACTAATCGAAAATCGTGCTGAAATCAATGATTTATTAAAGTGCAATGATTCTATTGATTTATTAATCCCAAGAGGTTCAAACTCATTTGTGCAATATATTATGGATCATACTAAAATTCCAGTCATGGGTCATGCAGATGGTGTTTGTCATATTTTTGTTGATAAATCGGCTGATTTTGATAAAGCGCTACCAATTATTCTAGATGCAAAAACACAATATGTTGTTGCCTGCAATACAGTTGAAACCGTATTGATACATGAAGCCATTGCCGTAGATTTTTTGCCACGTCTTCAGGAAATTTTGGAAAAAAATAACGTTACTCTAATCGGCTGTGAAAATACAAAAACAATTCTTTCACTAAAGAATCAGGAAGATCCTAATTTTAGAAGAGAATACTCTGATTATATTGTTTCAATTAAGATTGTCCATGACCTAGACGAAGCCATTGCCCATATCAACCACTTCGGTTCACATCATACGGATTGTATTCTTACTGAAGATCAAGATGCTGCAAATCACTTCATGCTGCTTGTGGATTCTGCAGGAGTATATCAAAATTGTTCCACTCGTTTTGCTGATGGATTCCGTTACGGATTCGGTGCCGAGGTAGGCATCAGTACAGGAAAGCTACATGCCAGAGGTCCTGTAGGTTTGGATGGACTTGTAACTTACAAATATAAGCTATTTGGTAATGGGCAAATCGTAGATGATTATGCACAAGGAGAAAAAACATTTCATTTTAAAAATATCTAATCAAATGAATGATTTAAAATATATCTTTTTAGTTAAAAAATTTATGCAAGATAATTGTAAAACTAAAAATCTAATATATACATATAAAAAAAGAAATCCAAAATTACTTTGGATTTCTTTTTTTATTTACAATTTTATTTATCTTTATTAATGACCACATTCATCATGGTGAGCATGCTCATGGCAAACAGATCCAGTCGATTTTAATTCACCAGCCAAGTATGCTTCCGCAGCTTTTTTCGCATTTCCGCTTGCTCCTACAATCACTTCTACGTTTCTTTCATTGAATATCTCAACAGCTCCGCCACCCATTCCACCTGAAATGATTACATTAACGCCTCGGTCAGCTAAAAAGTTTGGTAAAAATCCAGGTTTATGTCCAGGATTTGGAACCATCTCCTCTGCAATGATTTCATTGTTTTTTTCATCAAAGATCAGAAACCCTTCACAGTGTCCAAAGTGACCTGTAACCATACCGTTTTCACTTGCAACTGCAATTCTCATTTTTCATTCCTCCATTTTTTCTCTTTTTCACTATTTCTTTAATTTTTAAAATAGTATCTTTTTTATATATCTTATGCATTGTCATTGCTGTTTTTATCAAAAAGCAAATCGATAGCACGTTGATAAATTTCTTCAGCAGCACGACCTGATGCACATTCTACATCCACAATTGTTTTTCCATTGTTTATCGCCTTTACTGCTTCCATATCAAAAGGTACTTTCCCGATAAACGGAATCCCTTGTTTTTCACAGAATTGTTCAATCTTTTCTGAGTTACTTAAATTTGTATCATATTTATTAACACATACAGCCGCTTTTATCTGGAAAATCGCTGTCGTTTTTAATATACGTTCCATATCACTGATACCTGAAATAGATGGTTCAGCTACAATCAACACCATATCAACACCACTTAAGGATGCAATTACCGGACAACCAATACCAGGAGAGCCATCAACAATGGCAAACTCTGAATTCTCTGCTGCTGATTTCATCTGATTTTTTACCTCAGTAACCAGTTTTCCTGATGTTCCACTTCCCATTTTAAGCTGAGCTGTTGAAAAAACAGATTTCTCGTCTTCATACAATTTTAGTTCACCCGCAACGTGCGGCTTTAGCGATATTGCGTTAACCGGACAGATTGCTTCACAAACACCGCAGCCCTCACAAGCGAAAGGATCAACCTTATAATCCTTATCCACTTTTATTGCCCCAAATTTGCAATTTTGTCTGCACTTATCACATTCAATGCAAAGCATTGTGTTGATCTCTGCTTTTGGCATTCCATAGTAGTCTGTTGTTTTCGGCAAGACGGATTGATTCATAATCAGATGAAGATTCGGTGCATCTACATCACAGTCGGCATAAGCATTCGCCTCTGTCAATTTGATAAAAGCACTTGCAATTGTTGTTTTTCCGGTACCACCTTTACCGCTTAGAATTAACAGTTGTTTCATGTGCTACCTCCTCCATCACTTTTTGAAGCAGCGAAGAAAACAAGCTACGATAATCGTCCTTTTCTCTAGCCGCAATTTTTGCATTGGAATTCAATGTACCAAGTTCTTTATCAAATGAAATGCGTCCTAGAATCGGAATATTCTTTTCTAGACAAAATACCTCTGCCGGATTTTCCGTATCCATACATTTATTAAGAACAACTCCATACGGCTTATCAAACAATTTAACCAATTCATAAACCATGCTTAAATTATGAACTCCAAATACCGTCGGTTCTGCCACTAGAATGCAGAAATCTGCATCTTTAATACTTTCCATAACAATACATGCACTGCCGGGCGGACAATCAATAAAAGTCATTGCTTCTTTTTGTCCTTTATTATCTTTAATCATTTTATTAATAATAGGAACACCTGAGACTTCACCAGTATTCATCATTCCTGTATTAACAGTTACTTTCTCAGATTGGCCAATTTGCAGCTTTCCAATCATTTTTTGCTTTTCAGAAATTGCATTTTGCGGACAAAGTAACGTACAGCCCCCACATGAATGACAAACTTCCTCAAAAACAAAAACCCGATCCTTAATATATGCTAAAGCATTAAATTTACAGAAATCTACACATTTTCGACATCCATTACATTTAGTATCATTAAAAACAGGAATGGAAACAGATATTTCTTGTTCCTTAACCTCTTTCGGTTTAAAAAACAGATGACCATTTGGTTCTTCCACATCGCAATCCATATAAAAGCATTCGCCTGCTACGGAAGCCAGATTTACCGACACCAAGGTTTTTCCAGTTCCTCCCTTTCCGCTTAGCACAGCTATCCTCATATTATTTGCCTCCATGATTATGAAATCCAGGGTGAATTTCTTCTAATAAAGGAAGTGCTCCTTCCTGAAAGGCAGAAAGATTATCTTCAATCGAATCGCCCTTAGTGCGATACAATTTTATCTGTGCAGCTTGTAAAACGGTAGCTGCATTCTCTCCGCATCTTGGAGTCAGTACTGCTCCTACATGATTATCCACCAAGGCCTGCGCTGCTTTGATTCCTGCGCCGCCTTGGCTTGCTGCAGCACTATTATCTAAGAAGGTACTTTCCTTTGTATCTGTATTAAAAATAAGAAAGTATGGGGTACGTCCAAAAGATGGACACACCGTTGTATTCATATTATTTTCATTTACTGTTATTGCTAATTTCATTACATTCCTCCATTATCTTTTAACATCCGCGTCTATGGCAACTGCCTCTTCCGCAAGATGTTTG
>JAYFPL010000067.1:0-44188 GCA_034927775.1 Anaerovorax sp.
TAAGGAAGCTGCAAATTTACCATAACTCCCGTCACACCTCGGTTTATGTGAAGGTTTAACGATTTTTAGTGATATACCCAGTCTAAACGTCCTTCTTCCACTTCTACAGCTAGAGTTCCAATCTTTAAATTTTCATCAAACTCCGGACCATGAAAATCTGATCCCGCACTTACCAACAAATTAAATTCATCAGCAAGTGCAAGTAACTGTTCCGTTTCATAAGGCAAATGACGGCTATAATAACACTCCATTCCTTGCAAACCTGATTTTTTCAAACGAAATAACAAGGATGACAATACTTCAAAAAAACCGGCCTGTCCAGGTTGGTTTTTCCCTTTATAGGAGATTTTTAAAGGATGTGCCAAAACCGCCACTCCACCAGCGTTCTCAATCAAAGAAATTGCTTCTCGAACATCAATTTTAACTCTATGAATCGCCTTGATTTCCGGAGCCTCTAAAAATTCTCCTGTTTGAAAAGCTTCTCTTAATTCTTGAATATAGCCTCGCTTTAATAATGCTCTGGCAAAATTAGGCTTTCCAATATAAGTCTGCTGCGGATAAACCTGAAAATCCTGCTCGTCTAAAATATAACCCTTTTCCCTCAATGCATTTAATAATTTATCATTACGTTCTTTTCTCTTTCTTAAAATATCTTTTACTGCTTCCTGCAAGGCATTATTTTTCACATCAATACCATAACCTAAAAGATGCATAAAACAAGGAGAGGAATCCAAAAAATCTGGAAGCTGTGCCGAAAATTCAATTCCCGATATCACCTTTATCCCCAATTTATTGCCAGCTTTTATCGCTTCTTCCACACCATCCAATCCATCGTGATCCGTAACCGCAATCACAGAAGCACCACGATCCTTTGCCGTCGTGACCAATTCAGAAGGAGATAAGCTTCCATCCGAATAAAACGTATGCAAATGTAAGTCAATCATTCGTTTCCCTCCTTTTTTATCTATTATACTGATAATTATAAAAAAATCAAAGAAATCAAGCATGAGGGAGAATTAAATATTTTTCCGACCTCTCACGCCCTTCCCACTACCTGAGCGTGTTAGGGGCTTTCACCCATAAGAGCCCGTCCATGGCGGACAAACTATAAAAAGTAGTAACGACCATATGTCACTACTTTTTTAAGTAAAAATTTTATAACTTTTTATAAAAAGTATCCTCTCTTAAAAATTTCAGGACCTGTCGGATAAATATCATAAATTTGTTCAATTTTTTGACCAGCACCAAAACCTAAATCCGGAAATAAATTTATTGGCTGTACTGCAGTAATATTTTCAAAAATAGGGATATTAAAAAGCTCTACCTCAAAATAACCAGGTGCAGACACATTCACATCGTATATCGAATATGGACGAATAATGCCTGGAGCTTGTGATAATTCTGCACTAACAGTTGGTAACGCAAAGGTTTCTGTTTTACCATCAATATCAGTTGTTACAACTTTTGAAATATAGTAACCATTACCTAATGATTTGCTCACTGTTACTTTTGCATTTGGAACCGGAAGTGTACCAAGAGCTGTTTCAATTTTAAATAGTAAATATCCAATTTTAGGATTTTCCGTTGTATATTTCTCTAATAATTCCGCTACCGAAAAATCTTCACTAAGATTACTGCTATTCTCATTTATTCTATGAAATAATTGTTTATTTTTAGAGTTTAATTCATGATTCATTTATTTTCCTCCTTCTATCATTCCATCTGTTTGATATTATATTTTTAAAAAGAAAAAAATGTGAATATACATTCTTCTTCCACAACCCAATCCATTGTGCTCCGTTACGCAATCACAGATACGCCACGATCCTATGCCATCGTGACCAGTTCAGAAGGAGATAAGCTTTCATCCGAATAAAACGTATGCAAATGCAGGTCAATCATGATTACCCTCCTATTTTCTCATATTTTGAAGTACAAAAATTCGAATTTAGCAGTAAATGACAGCCCGTTGCCTTCTCGCAAATACTTGATATCGTTAAATCATAATAGATTTTCATTTCAATGAAAAAGGAAGCTCCGTAAAATGAAAAACTCTCTGACTAATAAAATGCCCGAGAGTTTTTCTTTTACTTTTTTCTTTTTTTAACTTTAATTTCCCAGCTCTTTTTCAAAGTTTTCAACATCTGCAATTACAAGATCCATGACCTCTTTTCCTTCTTCACCGGCAAGATCTACGATTTTATCCCGCACTGTCATGCTTGCCTTTGCAAAGTTTGCTCTTTCGTCTTCCGTCAGATATTCAATTTTAATATCCGGCTTTTTCTCTTTGATAATTTCAAATTTTTCTTTCTGTACCTTTTCCAAGCATTCCGAAGCATAGGTCTCCATGTCTACCTTAATACTATCAATAATTTCTTTGTCTTCGTCACTTAATCCATTGTAGAATTCACCATTAAATGCAACAAAGCTTGCCATCTGCGAATGATTTGAAAAAGTGATGTAATCCTGCACTTCATAAAATTTCATTTCTTCAATTGCATTAATCGGCTGCTCTGTTCCTTGTACCGTTTTCAGCTGAAGCCCGCTGTAAGTTTCCATAAATGCCATCGGCGTCGGATTTGCTCCCAATGCCTTATAATTTTCACTGATAAGCGGCGTATTCATAATTCTCATTTTGAATCCCTTAAAATCATCTAAAGAATGTAATGGTTTATTGCTTGTCCACTGCATGTTCCCCAGACTTAACCAATCATAAACATGGATTCCTTTTTTGTTAAACATCTCATTCAGCTTCTTCGTTGCTTCACCTTTCGTAAGTACTGCCTCATTTACTTTATCATTTTCACTGAAAAGAAAGTTGAGTGCCATTGCCTGTGCAGCAGGGAAGGTACTTCCAACATCTCCTGCTGCAAAGATTCCGATATCAAGTCCCCCTGTCTGAATCATCTCCAGTTGGGCGGCAGAATCGCCAAGCTGTCCTACCGGATAAACTTCAACGGTAATTCTTCCTTCCGATTTTTCATTTACCAGCTCAGCAAATTTATTTGCCCACATATCATACATGGTATCCGTTGACTCCGTATGAGCTAGCTTCCATACCTCTTTTGAGCCTGTATCCACCGGCCCGCTGCTGCCGCATCCTGACAAACCCAAGGTCATGCCTACTACCATCACCATACAGACAAATAAACTAAAAATTTTCTTTTTCATTTTATAACCTCCTTAAATATCCTTATATAAATACTCTATAAAAAGTAATTACCTGAGGAAAGAATATTAATATAACTGATAAAATGACTAATATGATCAAATAAGGCGGAAGTCCTTTCACAACCCTCATATAGGGTACGTCAAAGGCCGCACACGCTGTAAATATATTGCATCCAAATGGAGGAGAAACAGCCCCTAGCGTATTTTGCAAAGTAATAATGATTCCCAGCCAAATCGGATCGATTCCTGCGGCCATTGCCGGTCCATAAAACATTGGCGTTAATACTACAATTGCAACAAGCGGATCCACAAACATACAGGCAATAAAGAAAAATAATGTTACACATGCAAGGACCAGAATAGAGGAAGGATTGTCCCCAAGAAGCCCTGAGGTCAGCATTTGAGGCACATTCGCATAGGTTAAAACCAATGAGAATATCTGTCCGCTTGATAACAGAATAAACAACGTTGCAGTCACTGCTCCCGTCGATAATGCAATCTTACCGATATCTTTCAGTTTTATGGTCCGATAAATCACGACTTCCAATATAAACGCATACAGTACTGAGATAGCTGCTGCTTCCGTAGGGCTGCAAATTCCGGAATAAATGCTTCCTACAACGATAATAGGAAATCCCATAGGAAGGATCGCTTTTTGTAGAGCCCGTCCCCGCTGTCCCCAGGTCATCTTTGGCGTTCTCGGCAAATCCAGCTTTTTCGAGTGGAAATAAATATATACGGAAAAGAGAATTGCTAGTAAAATCCCCGGGCCGATGCCGGCGATAAACATTTCTCCAACTGAGGTTCCCGTTACGACACAATACATGATCATGGCTACACTCGGAGGAATAAACATCGCTATATTCGATGATGTTACAATCAGTCCGTTTATATCCTCATCACGGTATCCTGCTTCCAGCATATTTCCTCGCATTGTTTTTCCGATTGCTACAACCGTAGCCTGGGTTGAACCCGAGATGGCACCAAAAAGCGTACAAGTTCCGACCATAGTAGCTCCCAGTCCACCGTAAATATGCCCGATAAAAGCTTTCATTAAATCAACTAGCCTCGTAGCCGTATGTCCGGAACTCATGATATCTGCCGCAAAAATAAACAATGGAATCGCCAACAGTGCAAAAGTCTGAACTCCCGCCATTAGCTGCTGAATCACTGTACTTAAAGGTAAAGAAGGTAAAAACACCATGACTGAGACAAGAGAACCCAGTACCATTGCCATATACATCGGAAATCCGAACAACAAACAGCAAATTAAGATAATTGTCAAAACCCAAAGCATTTTACTTCTCCCCCCTTTCTTCCGAGGTATAGCTTTCCTCTAATCCAATATAAATCTCCTTTTTAAGGATATTTTGGATAAAAACCAGCAGATATTGAATTCCTGCAAACAAAAATCCGAAAGAAACGACCAGAATAATAAAATAGACCGGAATTTGCAGAGAGACCGTTACCTTGCCGATTGTCTTCATTAAATAAGCATACTGGAAAGAAATCACAGACAGCGTAAGCATCGTTGCCGCGGTTATTCCCGAAACTGCAAGTGCAGTGCATTTTTTCATTTTCCCCGGCATAATATCAAAAATTGCCAGCATATTAATGTGTTTCCCCGTAGTGGCACAATAGCTCAAACCGATAAAGGTGACAAATACCAGCAGAGTTTGTCCAAGCTCTTCGGAAGCATTGATTCCGGTTCCTAAAAAAAATCTTCCAAGAACATTCAGTACCAAAATCACTGCCATAGCAATGATGCTTCCGCCAAGTATCACCTGCTCAATTCTTACTATCACTTTGTTCAGCTTTAATAAATATTTCATTGCTTCTCTTCCTCAAATTTCGCGTAATAAACGCTTGAGATATAATCCAATATGAGATTTGCCGCAACGTGGCTTGTCAGCTCACGGTGATCCGTCATCGGGTTCACCTCTACAAAGTCAATCGCATCTACATGAGGAGCAAAAGCTCGGATGAGGTCCGACATTTGGAAATGATTTAATCCCGCAGGCTCCTGTCCGCCAGATCCTAACGCATATGCCATGTCAAGTGCATCAATGTCCACCGTTAAATAAATGTACTCAGTGCCGTCACAGGCAATTTCAAGCGCTTTTCTTGCAATTTCCTTTGCCCCCTGCTCAAATACCTCCCTCGGAGTAAAGATTGTCATTCCACTGTCTTTGATATAATGGTAGTGTTCTGGATAGTTAAATCCTCTCGGTCCGATTTCCACCACATTCTTTGCATCAACTCTTTCCATTTCAATTGCCCGTCTAATTTCACTGCTCCCTGAAAATCTCCCCTGCGCAACGGAGTCAAACTTCAGATCAAGATGTGCATCCAGGTCTATAATTCCGATTTTTCCCGGCTTTTTATCATGAATTGCTTTAAAGCCCGCATTGGTGACAGAGTGGTCTCCTCCCAGCAAAATCGGTGTATAACCGTCTGACATGATCTTACCAATTTCTTCTGCCATTTCCTTCAGCGATCTTTCATGATCATATCTTGCAATATTATCTACATTTCCAAAATCTTTCAAAACTATTTTATTAAAATCCACCAAATAATTATTGCAGACGTCAAACAGGTGTCCCTCTTCTATTCGGTTCATAATGCCCGACATAGCTCTTCGAATGCTGTCAGGTGCATACCTTGCTCCCGGCCATCCTCTTCCAGCTTCCGTATCATAGTTTAATCCCAAAATACCAAATTTTAATTGATCCATTATTTATAAGTCCTCCTCACCAATAAGCATATCATAAATTTCTTAGATGCATCTTTGATAACCTAATAATTAAGCAACAATTATGCCAAACTCTTTAAAAATCTTGAAATCTTAAAGAAGTATGGATTAAACCCGTTACTTTGCCTGAATTCCTCTTAGAATCAATTTTTTATCGCTCTGTTTCTCCACCTATAGATATTATTATAATTTTTTAAATTGATTGACTATTCTATTTACAAAATGTATAATAATTAGACAATATGTAACACTATTATACAAGGAGGGCTTTCTATGATGGAGAAAAATGTGAAGACAGATAAAGTATTCAAGGAGTTATTTGGTCACAGTGACTCAATCCTGATCAGTGATACAAACGGTAAAGTGTTATATTACGAGGACTATAATGATGAAATCAATATGGTTCGGTACGAAAATGCCATTGGACGTTCTGTTTTTGAATTGTATCCATTTTTTAAAAGAGAGGATTTTACTCTATTCAGAGCAATGGATACAAAAAGTGTGATTGTAAATGAACTGCAACAGTTTGAAGTCAATGGTGTTGCAAAAAAGGCACTCAATTCCGCTTACCCTCTTATTAACGAAACAGGTGTCATTGGTGGAATCGTCATGTCCGTGGAATTGAATAGCACCTCTGGACGCAAAAAGAAAATTCCTTTTTCTTCAAAATATAATTTCGATGATATTATGACTCAGAATAAAGCTTTTAAAGGCAGCTTTGAAAAGCTAAAAATGCTCGCCAGAGGCGATTCCAATATTCTAATCTACGGTGAGACCGGAACAGGAAAAGAGTTGATCGCCCATACGATTCATGCAAACAGTAAAAGAAAAGAAAAACCTTTTATTATACAAAATTGTGCGGCAATCCCAAGCAATCTTATGGAAAGCATTTTGTTCGGTTCTACAAAAGGAAGTTTTACAGGAGCAATGGATAAGGCCGGACTGTTTGAAGTGGCGAAAGGCGGCACCCTGTTCCTGGATGAAATCAACTCAATGTCTTTAGAACTGCAAAGCAAGCTGCTCCGCTCCATAGAAACAAAATCCATCCGGCGTGTCGGTGAATCTTACGAAAGAGAAACCGATGTCAGAATCGTTGCCTCTACAAATGAACCTCTTGATAAGATGGTTCAAAGAGGGCAATTCAGGAAAGACCTTTTTTTCCGCCTGAATGTTGCCAGCTTTTCCATTCCACCCCTTCGAGAACGCATCGATGACATTCCTTTGCTTTGTGATACGTATATTAGCTATTACAATGCAAGACTAAATCATCAGGTAAAAGGTATCAACAAAGAAGTTCTGGCTTTATTTAGCTCCTATTCCTGGGAAGGAAATGTAAGGGAACTGAAAAACGTCATTGAATACGCCTGCACGATCAGACCTTCCGGCATGATTACTTTATCCAACCTTCCCGATTATCTTCTGATAAAGAAGCCCCTTAAAGCCATTCCTCCCATCAAAATAGTTCCTGCGCCGGAACCTGATTATTCCGTATATATGAACCCTGACTCTTCTTTGGCTACCCAGCTTGAAGCTTTAGAGTATACTATCATTAAAAGTACCTTTGAAAAAAAACGTTTTAATATTACCAAAACGGCACAGGAACTTTCCATATCACGTCAAACCTTGTATAACAAATTAAAAAAATACGAATTATTATAGTAGTGGAATCAAAAATTTCTGTGTAATATTTCCTGCATAATAAAAGAAAAGTCCCCTGCAAATTTCATAAAACAGGTAGGACTTTTCTTTTACATAACTTATATATCGGCTTTGATTCCAAGACCTTTTTCTCTCGCCAGTTCTATGGCACATTTTCCAGTCACAAGATCTAAAAGTGCTAAGCCAGTTGCATCAAAAATTGTAATTTCTTCCTGACTCTCTCTTCCTTTGATCTGACCTGCCAATACCTGCCCGATTTCTCCGCAGATATCCTGCTCAGAAATGTAACCGTCTCTCAAAGGGATCTCCATTTCTCCTACTTTTATACACTGTGCTTTATCATCTGCATAGATTTTAGCACCGGCAAATATCTTCGGGTCGATTTCTTCTTTTCCCTCCATATCGGCACCAATACAGCTGAAGTGCGTACCTGGCTTAATCCATTCTTTTTTTATTACAGGACTTCTCGAAGGTGTTACGGTAATAATCACATCACTTTCCCCCACAGCTTTTTCAAGATTATCGACAGCTTCGAATCTGCAATGTACATAATCCATACTTTTTTCAAATTCTTCCGCCAAGTGAACCGCATTCTCTGAATTAATTACATCTGCAATATATACTTTTTTAATTTGCGGCATTAAGATTAAACTTGCCTTAATTTGATAAGCCGCCTGTTTTCCCGCGCCTAAAATGAAAAGTGTTTCCGAATCTGCTCTTGCAAGTGTTTTCGCTCCGATCGCACCTGCTGCACCGGTTCTCATACAAGTAATATAGGATGCATCCATAACACCAAGCGGAATTCCCGTCTCTGAATCAAAGATCATCAGCATCCCGTTAAAGGGCGGAAGTCCGTTTTGCACATTGAGCGGAAAATTATTAAGCATTTTTAATCCATGAAGGTTCTCTCCGAATACGCATCCGGAACGAATGTCCATAACAGCTTTCTTTTCTTCAAAATCATAGGATACCAGAGGCCATACTACTGTTTTTCCTGCTGCTTTCAGCTTGTATACCTCCTCCACGCCCATTATTACCTTAGGCATTTCAAGAACTTTCTCAATTTCCTTGCGTCCAAGTATCATAACTTCCATCGCTTCCTCCTATTTTTCCAGCTTTGCTAAATATTCTTCCAGTGTTTTCAGACCATCTTTCAAAAGCGTTTGATCTCCGAATCCAAAACCGAGCCGGAAGCATTTTTCTTCTTCAAAACAATCACCGTGGCAGAGCAAAACACCTGTTTTCTCATAAATATCATCACATAATTCCACTACTTCAATCTCATAGTCATAATGAACGAGCATTGTTGAAGTATAAGTCTGTCCGTAAACTTTTAAATGTGGCTGTTTTTTTAACCATTTATCTACAATTGCTTTATTTGAACATACAATCTCTTTGGATCTCTTTAGAATTTTTTCATTGTTTTCAAGGCAGATTGCAGCCATGAGTTCATCAAACACTCCATTGCAAATCGTGTCATAGGATCTTCTGTTAAACAATATTTCATAAGCCGCCTCGTCAGGCACAACAGCCCATCCGACTCTTGTTCCCGCCATAGAGTAGACCTTAGACATACTGCTTGTTGCGATCCCTTTCTCATAGAGATCAACGATTGAAGGCATATAGTCTTCCCTCAATCCTCTATATATTTCATCGCTGAGAATAAAAGTACCATTCTTTCTTGCGATTTCTATTATCGGCTGCAGCTCATCTTCACTCATATACGCACCGGTAGGGTTATTCGGATTGGTGAAAGTAATCAATTTTGTATTGCAGTCCACCAGCTTTTCCAATTTCTCGGGATTTATTTTGTAATCCTCTTCTTTCTCCAAATGAAGAATACGCACCTCATTTCCAAGTGCTTCGGGAATTGAGTAATGCTGCTGATAATTCGGAAGCACCGCTACGACATTGTCTTCTCTTTCCAAAAGTCCGGTAATTACCGTTGAGTTTGCGCCGGTTCCCCCGTGAAGAGTCAGAACCATATCCGGTGTAATTTTTTCAGTATAAATACCTGCTATCGCCTTTTTTAAACGCTCTGAGCCTGCAAACTCGCCATAGTGAAGATGTGTCTGCATAAAATAGTTAGTCAGCTCATCCTTATTTTCCCCGCTGATTTCCGCCAGTTCTTCCAGCGACATTGCTTTTACACAGCTAGCTCCTAAATTATACTTGCACTTTGCATCTCTTGGATTCAGCCATGTTTCCACTTTAAACTCTTTGATCATAGTCATCACCTGCTTTCTCATCGCTTTCTGCGATATTTCCTATCTATAATAACAGCCTATCTAAGAACAAAGGCATAATCAATCTTATTTATTTGTTATAAATTACAATACAAATCAGGAGAATAAGTTATAATTCTATTGACAATGATTGATGGTATAAATATCATAATTATATCATTGTTAAAATTTATAAAAGATAGATTCTATTTTTATATTTATTTATAAATGTAGAAAGAAAGGCACGAAGATGAATTATACCGTATCCGATTTTTATGGTACTTTTGCTGGCGGCGTAAAGATAATTGCCGGCCGACGCGGGCTTTCAAGAGTGATCAAAGATGCCGGCATACTGGATTACGAGCTGGAGCCAACACTGAAAAACAAATATTTTCACATTAATTTTCATGAAGGACAATTTGCTTTGACCACATTTCTCTATGCAAAAGAAAATCATTACTTGGTTAGTGATGCGGTCAAACACCTTGTTGCAAAAGGTGCAAGCGGACTGGCAATTAAAAATGTGTTCAAGCTTCCGATCAGTGATTCTATCATTCGTTATGCTGATTCTATGAATTTCCCTATTTTTCTCATTGAATCTAATAAAATATATTTTGAAAAAATAATATACGAAATAGATAGTCATAGTAACCTGATGGCTTCAACAGACTTTATCCAAAAGGAAATCGACATACTTTTGAATCATCCGTTAACGGAAGCAGAACGGATCACACACGCAAAAATGATTAATCCATCCTCCGAAAACCAATTTTTTACGATTCACTTCCGTGGAAATGATTTTTTTACCGAAGTACAGTTTAAAAAATATTATAATCTTTTTCAAAAAAATTCTTTAAATTCTTTAGGAACAAGCCTGTGCTATTACAAACACGGTATGCTTCTTACTTATTCCTGCGATAATATTTCGGAATTTTATAAAGAAAACTTTATTGAAAAAATGATAAATACCGTATTGTCTGATTCAGAAGAATTTATAACAGGCATCAGTGCCTGCCACTATAAACTTGATGAATACTCTGACAGCATCACAGAAAGCATCTACGCTTCCCTAAATATTTCTAAGGAAAAGGAAAAAATCCACTATTTTAATCATCTAGGTATTTTTAAACTGCTTCTTCCACACTGCACCAGCCCTTCTATGCAGAATTTCTGTAAAAGTATTTTAGAAAAGGTTTTAGAGTATGATATGGAAAACGGCACAAAGCTGCTTCCCACTTTAGAGACCTTCGTAGACTACGGTCAGAATATTTCCGAGGCAGCTGAGATCTTAAAGCAACATGAAAACACAGTTCGGTATCGCCTTGATAAAATAACTGCCATCACAGATCTCAGCTGGAAAAAACCATCTCATGCAGAGCAACTGTCCATTGCAATCAAAATTCATCAATGCAATCAGTGCTTTCAGGTTTAGCTTTTATCTTACTGCAATTATCATAGAACTATATAATCAATCAAAAGTTTAGAACATTGGTATTTTAAAAGGCGGTCGCATGAAGTGCGCCGCCTTTTTCTTTCAGCCTTTATCTTACCTTTTTCGTAACCTTTAAACGTGTCATTGCCCTAGACAATGCCGCCTTCGAATGATAATACTCCATCAATGCCTGTTTGCTTCTTAAACGCTCCTCTGCACGCTCCTTTGCTTCTTCTGCACGTCGTACATCGATTTCTTCCGGCCATTCAGCAGTATCAACTACAACAACCACATAATCCGGCATAATTTCTGCAAACCCATCGCCCAATGCAGCAATCTTCCATTCTCCGTCGACTTGAAATCGTACTTCCCCGGATTGAATCGCTGTTACCATAGACTCATGCTGCGCCATCACACCATGATTTCCATCAATTGCCGGAAGTATAATCATTTCCGATTTGCCTTCAAAAAAATCTCGATCACTGGCTACAATTTTTAAATCAAAGGTTTTGCTCATTTGCTACGCCTCACTTTCAGCTTCTCCTGACTTATTAAAGCCCATTGCATTCGCTTTTTCAATGACTTCTTCTATGGTACCTACCATTAAGAATGCACTTTCCGGATACGCATCCAGTTCTCCTTCGATTATGGATTTAAATCCACGAATCGTTTCTTTCAGCGGCACATATTTCCCGCTGATTCCCGTGAAGTTCTCAGCAACAGAGAAAGGCTGTGATAAATACTTTTGGATCTTTCTTGCACGGTATACGGCTAATTTATCCTCCTCAGCCAATTCCTCCATACCTAAAATTGCAATAATATCCTGAAGCTCTTTATATCTTTGAAGCAGCTCCTGTGTCTGTCTCGCTACTTGATAATGTTCTTCCCCAACAACATCCGGCTCCAAAATACGAGAAGTGGATTCCAGAGGATCAACTGCCGGATAAATACCTTGCTCTACAATTTTTCTGGAAAGCACCGTCGTTGCATCCAAATGGGCAAATGTGGTTGCCGGAGCAGGGTCAGTCAAATCATCTGCCGGAACATAAACAGCCTGAACGGATGTAATGGAACCATTTTTTGTAGAAGTAATTCGTTCCTGAAGCTCCCCGACTTCATTTGCCAAAGTTGGCTGATAGCCTACAGCAGACGGCATACGGCCAAGGAGTGCAGAAACCTCAGAACCCGCCTGCACATATCGAAATATATTATCAATAAACAAAAGTACATTCTGATGTTCCTCGTCTCTGAAATACTCCGCCATAGTCAAACCGGTCTGTGCCACACGCATACGGGAACCGGGCGGTTCATTCATCTGTCCAAACACGAGTGCCGTCTTATTGATGACTCCGGACTCTGTCATTTCTGTCCAAAGGTCGTTCCCTTCTCTAGAACGTTCTCCGACCCCAGTAAAGATAGAATAACCCCCATGTTCCGTTGCAATGTTATGAATTAATTCCTGAATCAATACCGTTTTTCCAACTCCGGCCCCCCCGAACAATCCAATTTTACCACCCTTTGCATAAGGTGCAAGCAAATCGATTACCTTAATTCCAGTTTCTAAAACTTCAACAACTGGACTTTGGTCTTCAAAAGCCGGCGGTTTTCTATGAATCGGCCACTTTGCTTCTGTTTCTATCTCTTTTCCGCCATCAATCGTTTTTCCTAAAACGTTAAACATTCTGCCTAATACCTGCTTACCTACTGGTACCTGAATGCAAGAATCCATCGCAAAGACTTCCATTCCCTTTGCAAGCCCCTCACTGGCAGAAAGCATAATACAGCGTACGACATGATTTCCCATATACTGTGCTGCTTCCATGACCTTTTCCTCTCCATCTACCATAACGCTCATTGCGTCCTTGATAAAAGGAAGCTGATCTGTATTAAATTCTACATCAACGACAGGCCCTAAGACCTGTACAATTGTTCCCTTTTTCATATCTATCTATCCTCCGATCCGGCACCACTGACGACTTCATTGATTTCTTGCGTAATGGCAGCCTGTCTGGCACGGTTATACAGTAAAGATAAATGCCGAATCATATCCTTAGCACTGTCAGTCGCTGACTGCATGGCAGTCATTCGTGCATGCTGCTCAGCAGAAAAAGCTTCTACCATAGCTCCATAAATAAATCCTTTGATATAATTTGGTACCAGATGATTCATAACCTCCTGTGGGGAAGGTGAATATTCCGCAAAATGTTTGTATTCTTCTTTCTCCATAGAAACAAATTCACCTCGAGAAAGCGGCAAAAGCTGCACTACATCAGGCTCTGCTTTCATCGGTGTCACCATCTTTGTATACACCATGTATACCTCATCAATTTCACCTTTATTAAAACCATCAATTATAGCTTCAGCGATGCATCTAGCTCGATAACGAGTTGGATTATAATTTGTATAGAAAAAATCATTTGCCAGTTCTTCTTTTTTCCTCTGAAAATGTTGTCTTCCAACTTGGCCAACTGCAAATAAAATATTATGCTTGTCTTTTCCCATTTTTTGCTCTGCCAACTTTATCACATTATGATTGTATCCGCCGGCCAGCCCCTTGTCTGCCGTAATGACAATGTACGCCTTTTTTTTATTTTCTTTCAACTTTGACTCACGTTTATCAAAATAAGCGTGAGAAATATCCGGTGAATGAAGCAAAATATCATGAATGGTTTTTTGCAGCGTCACAAAATAAGGCATGGTATCATCTAAAACTTTCCTTGCTTTTTTTAGTTTTGAAGATGAAATTAAATACATGGCATTTGTAATTTTCATGGTATCCTGAATGCTTTTCATTCGAATCCGTATTTCTCTCATATTTGCCATGGAATCACCTGCTTTTAAATTCTTTAATACCGCTTATCATTTCTTCAATCATTTCATCGGTCAGAATCTTTTCCTGTTCTATTTTTTGTATCAAAGCATTATATTCTTTTTCCATGTAAGCAAGCATATTGCTTTGAAACGCTTTAACCTCTTTTAATGGCACATCCAGCATAAGCTTATAATTTGCTGCACAAAGAGAAATTACCATAGCATGCAAACTCATCGGCTGATTCAAAGGCTGTTTGAGCATCTCAATTAAACGACTGCCATGATCCAGCAATTCCTTTGTAGAAGCATCTAAATCAGAGCTAAATTGAGTAAACACTTCCATCTCACGATACTGCGCCAAATCGATACGTAAATTTCCAGAAGCTTTTTTCATTGCTTTTGTTTGTGCTGCTCCGCCAACACGAGATACGGATAAGCCTACATTTACCGCCGGTCTTACGCCAGAGAAAAACAATTCACTCTCCAAAAAAATCTGTCCATCCGTAATGGAAATGACATTCGTTGGAATGTAAGCCGAAACATCTCCTGCTAAGGTCTCAATAATCGGCAATGCGGTAATCGATCCGCCTCCATGCGCTTCATCCAAACGGCTGGAACGTTCAAGTAATCTGGAATGCAAATAGAATACATCTCCGGGATAAGCTTCTCTTCCAGGCGGCCGCTTGAGCAATAAAGACATGGCACGATAAGCTACGGCATGTTTTGATAAATCATCATAAATAATCAAAACATCTTTGCCTTTGTACATAAAATATTCTGCCATTGCGGTACCTGCATAAGGAGCAATATACTGCAATGGTGCCAATTCACTTGCTGATGCAGATACTACAATGGAATAATCCATTGCACCATGTTTCGACAATGTATTTACAATCTGTGCAACCGTAGACGATTTCTGTCCAATGGCAACATAAATACAAATAACATCTTTTCCTTTTTGATTTAAAATGGTATCTACCGCAATGGAAGTTTTTCCGGTCTGACGATCTCCGATAATCAACTCACGTTGTCCTCTTCCTATCGGAAACATAGAGTCAATAGCTAAAATTCCGGTAGACATCGGTACTGATACCGATTTACGTTCTACTACACCGGGAGCCGGATTTTCAATCGGACGCTTTTCTGTTGTCTTAATCTTTCCTTTTCCATCGATTGGATTCCCAAGAGCATCAACAACACGTCCAATCATTTCTTCGCCAACTCCAACGGAAGCTCTTTCACCAGTGCGTTTTACCTTCGAACCTTCTATAATTCCATGATCCGATCCTAAAAGTACGACACCAACCGTTTTTTCCTCTAAACTTTGTACAATGCCTTCTACTCCGGTTTCAAACACCACTAATTCTCCATACATTGCTCGGGAAAGCCCATAAACTGTAGCAATTCCGTCACCGGCACGAATAACAGTACCTACCTCCTGCATCTGTGATTTATCTTCATAATGTTCAATTTCATTTTTTAACACCGAAAGAATTTCTTCAGCACAAATATTGCCCAATTCCTTCACCTCCACGCGAGTTTCTTGTAAAGCTGTGCAAGTCGGCCCTTTACGCTGTAATCGTATTCTTCATCACCGATTCTTAAAAGAAATCCTCCGATTAATGAAGCATCCTGCTTCATATCCAACTTTACACTATCCTTATTATATTTTAATGCTAACGTTTGTTTCATCGCTTCCAACTGCTCTGTTAGCGGCTCTGTCACATAAATCAATTCTGCCGTCAGAACATTTTCACTTTCCATGCAACATACTTCATAAGATCTGTAAATCTCTTCGAACTGATCTATACTTCCATTATCACAAAGGACTTTTAAAAAATTCCGTATTGTAGGAGAAAAAAGCGAGTCAATGACTCGGTGCTTTTCTTCTTTTGTAACGGAAGGATTGCAAAGCGCTTCTTTTAAAGCTGGATTCTTATTATAAAGTTTTCTGCTTTCCTCTATAATTCTTTTTTTAATTCCAATCTCAAACAGCGCTTTTCCATAGCTGTCGGCTTGTTTGTTCATCGCAAACACCCTCTTCTTTCAAAAATGCGTTCATCATTTGCTGGTCAAAAACACCGCTTTTCTGCTGTCCAATTGCCTTCTCCGCTGCAGATACTGCAAGAGCAGCAATCTCATCGGAAATATTCTGCATTGCTTTTTCCCATTCTGTTTCGATTTCTTTTTCTGTGTCTTTCATCATTTGCTTTGCAGCTACATTTGCATCCTGCAGAATCATGTCATACTCTTCTTGCGCACGGCTTCTTGAACGATTCAATATTAAATCCGCTTCTTGTTCTACATTTGCTAAAGAAGTTTCATATTTTTCTTTTAAAGCGAATGCTTCTTGTTCTGTATTTTTTGCTGAATCTAACTGTGAATTTATTAGCTGTTCCCTTTGCTGCATAATGCTCATAATTGGACGGTACAAAAATTTCTGCATAAGTAAATAAAGGACAATCAGATTGATTATGGTGAATACAAAGCTCCAATTTAATCCTGTCATTCTTCTTCGCCTCCAGCATTTATTTTAGAAAAATAATAATCATAATCGCTACTACAAAACCATAGATAGCTGTTGCTTCTGCTAGCGCACATCCTAAAATTAAAGTATTTCTTATTTTTCCTTCTGCTTCTGGCTGTCTTGCAATGGCATCCACTGCTTTCGATGTAGCAATACCGATTCCAAGCCCTGCTCCCAAACCTGCTAATACTGCGAGACCAGCTCCTACTGCAATTAATGTTGTCATAATAATACACGCTCCTTTTTATACGGCGTCTGCCGTTTTTTCTTTCTCTTTTATTTTTTTATTCTTCAATCTCAATTGCTTCCCTTATAAATAAAGAAGTTAAAAATACAAACACATATGCCTGCACAAGTCCGTCAAAAAAATCAAAATAGAGGCTGAATGGAACCGGGATAATCACTGGTGCAACGATCATCAGCATCTCCATCACAACAAAGCTTCCGAAAATATTTCCGAACATACGCATGCAAAGCGATAGTGGCCGCATAAAGACTTCCATAATTTTAATTGGCGTAATAATTACCATAGGTTCAGTAAAACTCTTGAACCATCCGAACAACCCCTTAGTCCGGATCCCTGCATATTCAACAAGTATGATACTCATAAAAGCCAATGCTGCTGTTACATTTAAATCTTTTGTCGGAGGCGCTACTCCAACAACCCCTGTAAGATTTGCAATCCCAATATAAAGCAGTACTGTCGTCAAATAAGGCGCATACCGCTTTCCAGATTCCCCTAAAATCCCATAAAACATTTTTAAAAATCCACCGACTACAATCTCTAAAGCAATCTGCTTTCTTCCCGGAACAATTTTCAAATTTTGAACCAGTAATATGGAGCCCAAAACTAAGATAGCCATAATACCCCAGGTAGCAACCACACTTTGAGAAATTGGTATTCCGCCAAAAACTGGAATTTCAAAAAAGACTTCCGTATTTAACCTATGTATCAACTCCTCTGACAGCGTATCCAAAACTCATCGACTCCTTTCCTTTATTACTGTATGATTCAAAGCCTCAAAAAAAATAGAAGCATCGCGTTAACGTTACCTCTATGATTTCATGCTTATTGGCATCCTCTCTTGGCATTGTTCATCACTAGAACAATAATAGTGGATATAAGGTTTTTTGTAAAATAAATAATACTTATGTCAATTATAACTTTTTTTCATCCCCCTCATCCGAAAAAATTTCGGACAAGAACTGTTTTGCAGCTAATGAAATGGAATGTTTTTTCCCGTTTATGATGCAGGCTCTTCGATCGGGTATCGCCGGCGTAACCTGAATTTCAAAGCATCTTTCCTGACGCATGGAATCTTCAGCAAAATGGCGAGCTACAATTCCAATCCCTAAATTTCGTTCTGCAAAAGGAACAATTAAGGATGTAGTGGTTAACTCAATATCAGGGCGAAAGAGCAAACCATTTCCAATAAAATAGTCATTTAAATGTTTTCTGGCACTCATATCTTTTTCCAGAGAAATGATTGGATACCCTATAATTTCTTCCAAAGTCCATCTCCTCTTGGTCATTTCTTTATATTTCGGACCTACGATAAAACTATATTTTACTGTATTCAGCTCATGAATTTCAAGATTTTCATATTTTTCATCCTCAGCCATGATAACGCCAAAATCAATCTCTCCCTCTTTAATACCCTTAATTAGCCCCGGTCTTCTATAACTCATTACTTCCATTTTTATTTTTGGATGCTTTACATTAAATGCTTCCAGCTTCGGTAAAAGATCAAAATACACGGTCATTTCATCGGTTCCGATTCGAATAAGCCCATTTTCCATATTTATCATCTGCCATAATTTTTTTTGACCCATCATGATATTATTATAGGCGTTTGAAATATACTTATATAAAATTTTCCCTTCTTCGGTTAAAACCATTCCTTTTTGTGTACGATTAAAAAGACTGCAGCCCAATTCTGACTCCAAATTATGAATGGATTTACTTACCGCAGGCTGTGTCAAAAACAATACTTCAGCTGCCTGAGTCGTACTCGATAATGTAGCCACATGATAAAACACTTTGTATGATTCAAAGCTAATTGAAAAATTTTCTTTATATAAATCTTGAAATATATGCTCCATTTGCTTCTCCTTTTGCTCATTTTGTATAACTTTATTATTATACCTATATTTATTTTATACTACAATGGTAAAATTCCATATGATATACCTATACATAAATAATTAAGGGATGATTTAGTAATCATCCCTTAATTATTTACTTTATAACCATGTCATTTTCCAAACGTTGTTTTGTTTTACTATCTGTTAAAACCTCTGTGAGCTTTAAAGCAAATTCCATAGCTGTACCAGGTCCTTTTGACGTAATGATGTGTTTATCCTGTACAATCCGTTGATCTGTAATTTTTGCACCGACTAAATGTTGCTCCATACCCGGATAAATAGTAGCAGCTTTGTCTTTTAACATGCCAAGCTCCCCTAAAATCATGGGTGCTGCACAAATTGCTGCAATCCATTTTTCCTTTTCATTAAAATCAACAATTTCTTTTTTTAGTCCTTCATGCGATTTTAAATTCAAAGTTCCTGGCATACCGCCCGGAAATACAAGCATTTCACAAGACTTATAATTCGCTTCTTTAAAAAGCAAATCGGCTTCTATACAAATCCCATGCGCTCCGGCAACCATTTTATTTGTACCAATAGATACCGTTTTAACGTCGACAGAAGCTCTTCTTAGAACATCCACAACCGTTAATGCTTCAATTTCTTCAAAACCTTCCGCTAAATGCACATAAACGCTCATCCTAAATCCTTGTATAATGAAAACTTAAGAAAGTTCATTATATATTTCCCTTTCTATATAATTTTTCTTATTATCTTTCATATCTATCTATTTTTTACAACAACTTTACCTGTACAATAGGTTTTATTTCTTTTTTGGACTTACAATCATAATCATGCTTCTTCCTTCAAGAGAAGGCGCCTTCTCAATATCCCCAACTTCCGTTAACGTATCAGCAAATCTTGTAAGCACCTCTATCCCATCCTCTTTATATTTCTGTTGCCTGCCCTTAAAGCGAATACTTACCTTTACTTTATTCCCTTCTAATAAAAATTTATGAGCATTTTTGCTTTTAAGATTTAAATCATTCTCTCCTATTTTAACAGATAATCTTACTTCCTTAAGCACAACAATCTTTTGACTTTTTCTTGCTTCTTTCTTTTTTTTAGCCTTTTCATACATCGTTTTATTATAATCAGCTATTTTACATATAGGCGGCACTGCATTCGGAGAAATTTTTACTAAATCCAAATCCTTTTGAAACGCCAATTCCAATGCCTCTGAAATAGATACTATCCCTAGCATAGTGCCATCTGCATCAATAAGCCTAATTTCTTTATCATTTATTTCATTATTAATCGGTAATTCATCTTTTTTATAGTTAATACCAAACACCCCCAAAATAATTCTCTATATAAATAAAAGTGGATTATCGAATCCACTTTTATACTTGAAATAAACATTACTATTAGTATCTATTTCCACTCGGTCTTCTATTTTTTTGTTGTTTTCTTTCTCTTCTGCAAGTAGGGCATCTTTGTGGTTCATTTTCAAATCCCTTTTCTTTATAGAACGCCTGTTCATTTTCACTGAAAATGAATTCTGTTCCGCAGTCTTTACACGTAATTGTTTTGTCAGCCATAATACTAACCTCCTTTGTTATATTTGGAATTTCAAAATCAGAAACATCTCTCTAAATAAATCAAAGAAGTGTTATCAAAAATGAATTAATCCATATCCGATAAAATTTATATCAGTTATTCAAGTATAATATAATAATTAAAATTAATCAAGCATATTTCAAAAATTATTTTTGAATTATATAGATTTTATCAAAAAAATTAAAACTATTTCATAGCGTTCCAAAAATTATTTTAAAAAGTGAAGCAATTTCTTATAATTTTAACGTTCTTCTCGGAAATAAGATACACCCAAATCTGCAGGATTCATATCTTCTTTTCTGTTTTTTCTTGTACTGATAATTACAATTAGGATGGTTGCAGCATAAGGAAGCATGTCAACCAGATACTGCGAAATATGGATTCCCATACTCTGCAAACGTAATCCCAAAATATTCAAACCACCGAATACGAAGGCACCTACAAGTGCTTTCCAAGGCTTCCATGATGCAAAAATAACCAAAGCAACCGCAATCCAGCCTCTGCCTGCTACTACATTTGCTTGCCAAACCGGAACGGTAACTAAAGACATATAAGCACCGCCTAAGCCACACATTGCCCCTCCGACGATAATATGGGCATATTTATAAAAAGATACATTAATACCGGAAGCATCCGCTGCTGCTGCATTTTCACCAACTGCACGCAAATTTAATCCCATCTTTGTTTTATTCAGATAAATAGCCACAATGATAACCATAATATATCCAGCGTAAACCAAAATATCTTGATGAAACAAAATCGGCCCTAGGACTGGAATCTGATAAAGTCCCGGAATTGCAATCTTTGTAGATAACGCTTTGATACCGGCAGGTGCTGCCGTTCCCATAAAGTGCTCTCCGACAAAGCTGGAAAATCCAGTTCCGAAAATCGTAAGAGTAAGACCAGTTACTACTTGGTTTGCCATTAGTGATACCGTTAGTACCGCATAAATTGCTGCTCCTATCGCACCTGCAAGAAGACTTGCCAATAAAGCCAAATAAGGATTTCCTGTATGAAGTCCTACGGAAAAACCCATGACAGCTCCCATCAACATCATACCTTCTACACCAAGGTTGAGATTTCCTACTTTTTCAGTAATCAGTTCTCCCATTGTCGCGTAGAGCAGTGGCATAGCTGCACCAACCGCAGCGATTAAAAATGATATCATATTATGCCACCTCCTTAATTGCCGTCTTTTCTGATTTAGCAAAGGACACCTTATATTGCAAGAAAAATTCGCTTCCTAAAACGAAAAATAGTATAATACCCTGAATCATATCCGCTACCGAAGCCGGAACCTGCATCGCAATCTGTAGGTAGGCACCTCCCTGAAGTAACCCTGCAAAGACAATGCAAACCACTAAAATAATCGGTGCAGATAAACGAGAAAGCCAAGTTGTTATAATTGCAGTAAAGCCATAGTTGTTAGAAATATTTGCTGTTAATGTTTTTTCGATTGCTGAAGCCTGAATCATACCGGTTAGTCCGCAAAGTCCACCTGAAATCAACATCGCTATGATGATAATAGAATTAATATTCATGCCGGCATAACGTGCCGTTTCCAAGCTCTCGCCAACAACCGTAATTTCATATCCTTTTTTTGTATGATTGATGAATACATAAATAATTGCAACAAGAGCTAATGCAATAATCCATCCAATGTGTATACCAAACAGCTTTGGCATGACTGCATTATCCGAAAAGGTTGCAATTCGAGGGAAGCCCTGCGAAGCGGGATCCTTCCAAGGACCAAACTGCAAATACGTTACCCACTTAATTGCAATGTAATTCATCATCAAAGTAAAAATAGTTTCATTTGTATTGAACTTGGCTTTAAAATAAGCCGGAATAAACGCCCATACGCCACCAAATACAATCGCTACAATTGCCATGCATAAAAGCATAATTGGCATTGGAAGTGTGCTTGGCAGGTTTAATGCCACCAAAGCTGCTCCAAATGCACCCATCATAATCTGCCCTTCACCGCCGATGTTCCAAAACTTCATTTTAAATGCAACTAAAATACCCAATGAAGTCACTACTAAAGGAATTGCTTTTACCACGGTTTGCTGTATTCTCATCTGCGTGCCAAATGCACCTAGTATAATTTCACGAAATACTTGAATTGGATTAAATCCCATAACAGCAAGTACAAGTCCTGCACAAACAATTGAGCACAAAATAGCGCCAACCCGAATGATTGCTTCTCTATCCTTTGGAAGCTCCGCTCTTTTATTTACTTTTAACATGAGCCTGCCTCCTTATCCAAAGAACCACCGGTCATAAGCAAACCAACTTCTTCTTTTGTTACTTCATCGGTATTTACAATACCTGTAATTTTTCCGTTGCAGAGTACCATAATCCGATCACAAAGTTCCATCAAAACATCCAAGTCCTCACCAATAAAGAGTACTCCTACACCTTTTTCTTTTTGTTCATTTAATAAATCATATATTTTATAGGATGCACCGATGTCAAGTCCACGCACCGCATAAGCAGTAATAAGTACCTTCGGCTCAGAGTCAATTTCTCTACCCAAAAGAACCTTTTGAATGTTTCCTCCTGAAAGCTTTTTTACTTCTGTGTAAATACTTGGTGTTTGAATATCCAAACGATCTACAATCTTATTTGCTTTTGTCGTACTTTCTTCTCGTTTCAAAAAGAAACCAGGTTGTTTTTGATAATCCTTTAAAATTATATTGTGAACGATATCCATCGTTCCGACAAGACCCATTCCCAAACGATCCTCTGGAATGAATCCCATACGAATTCCTAGCTGTATGATATCTCTAGGTGTTTTCCCTACAATATTATCACCCTCAAAGAAAATGCGTCCTCTATCTGATTTAACAAGTCCTGCAAGAGTTTCACAAAGTTCTTTCTGACCGCTTCCGGCAACGCCTGCAACTCCTAGAATTTCACCACTGTATAAAGAAAATGTTACTTCATCCAATGCATTCTTCTTCTCTTGATTTACAACTCGTAAGTTGTCTACCTCCAACAGAACTCTCTTGTTTTCTATATTTTTCTTTTTGATGGAAAGACTTACTTTTTTCCCTACCATCATTTCAATTAAATTCGGAACCTCTACTTTTGAGGTTTCTACGGTTTCCACTGATTTACCTTTTCGCAAAACGGTAATGCGATCACTGATTTCCATTACCTCATTCAGCTTATGCGTGATGATAATAACCGCACAGCCTTTGTCTCTCATATTCCTAATAATCTGAAACAGCCGTTTGATTTCCTGTGGTGTCACAACAGCTGTTGGCTCATCCATGATTAATATTTTTGCTCCCCGATAGAGCACCTTAATGATTTCCAGTGTCTGCTTTTCTCCTACGGACATTTCATATACCTTTTTTTCCGGATCAATGTCAAGTCCATAGTGATCAGAAATTTGTCTGATTTTCTTGCTTAATTCTTTTCCTTTTGTAAAAAAGCCACCTCTCTCACCTAAGATGATGTTTTCCTTTGCACTTAAAACTTCTACCAATTTAAAATGCTGATGAATCATACCGATCCCCAGCGTAATGGAATCCTTCGGTGATGTAAAGTGAACCTGTTTTCCATGGATAGAAATAGAACCGCTGTCGGGGGTATAAATTCCCGACAGCATGTTCATTAAAGTACTCTTCCCTGCTCCATTTTCACCAAGCAGTGCATGTACTTCTCCTTCATATACAGTTAGGTTCACATCTTCGTTTGCTTTTACGTCACCAAACGTTTTCGAAATATCTCGCATTTGAATTGCGATTTCTTGCTTCATAAAAAGCCCTCCGATGTGTCTACTCTAGTAACAAAACTTTTGTTTTTATTATTGTCCGGTTGCACCTTTTACAAGTGTAACCATAGCGGTATCAGGATTGGAAATACCCCAAATCGCATCGCGATCCAAGGAAGTACCAGCTGGAATCATAACACTGCCATCATTGTATAATACATCCTTATCTCCTGCAGAGAAAACGTTAAATTCGCCGGATTCAATCTTAGCCTGAACCTCTTCTACTTTCGCTATTGCTTCTGCAGATACATTTTCTGTCATTGGAGCAAGCTGTACATAACCATCTGCCATAGTACCATAATAAGATTCCGGAGCCCAAGTTCCATCCATAATTTTCTGAATTTGATCAATATAGTATGCTCCGTGATTCCATACCGGTGCTGTTAAATAAGCTCCAGGAGCAGCAGAGCTGCTATCCATGTTATAACCGATTGCAAATGCACCGGCTGCTTCTGCCGCAATCTGAGGGCCTGCTGTATCACAATGTTGTGCAATTACATCGCATCCTTGGTCTAACAATGCTTCCGCAGCGGCCTTTTCCTGTGCAGGATCATGCCAGTTTTGAGTATAAATTACCTTTACTTCTACATCTGGGTTTACAGACTGTGCTCCCAATGTAAATGCGTTAATTCCAATGATAAGTTCGGTATAAGGGAAAGCTGCAACGTATCCAAGCTTATTGCTCTTTGTTGTCATACCTGCGATGATACCGGAAAGATATCTAGGCTGTTCCATTGCACCGAAGTAATTTCCAAAGTTTGTATCGTTCATTTTATTTCCGGAGAAGTGAAGGAACTTAATGTCCGGATATTCCTTAGCCAATTCTTCAATTGGATTCATGAAACCAAAACTAGTTGCTACGATTACCGTTGCACCTTGATCCATCAGGTTAATTGCCGCATTTTTTACAGCCTGAGATTCTTCTGCAACACTTTCTACTTTTAATGTCTTTACTTTTCCGGCAAAGTGATCTTCCAATGCTTGTCTGCCATTGTCCTGTGCTTCAGAGAAACCGCCATCGCTTGCCGGTCCAACATAAATGAAGCCTACAGTCAATGCATCAGTTTCTTCTTTTGTTGCTCCGCCACAGCCAGCAAATGCGCCCATTACAAGCACAAGTACCATTAACAGTGCCAAAATTCTTTTCATGTTCATTCTCCTTCTTTCATTATCCTTTGTTATTTAATCATTTCTATTATAGAAACTCTATGTTATCGTCCTTGATGGACTTTATAACCGCTAGGGACTCAATGCGATAGCCTTCTTTTCTCAGTTTTTCACCGCCGCCTTGAAATTGCTTTTCGATAACTGCTCCAATTCCGATTACTTCACCGCCAGCTTGTTTAACCAAATCAGCCATACCAAATGCTGCTTCGCCATGTGCCAAGAAATCATCTAAAATTAGTACACGATCACCTTTTTTTAAATACTTCTTTGCAACTCTGGCGATGGATACAGTTCCCTTTGTAAAGGATTTTACTTCAGAACCATAAAATTCATCCGTCATGGTATTGGGTGCCGCTTTTTTTGCAAATACTACCGGTACATTTCCAAAATGCATTGCAGTAATACAAGCAATTGCGATTCCGGATGCCTCAATCGTCAAAATTTTATTTACTTTCTGGTCTCCGAACAAACGTTTAAATTCTTTTCCAATCTGATCTAAAAGTTCGACATCAATCTGATGATTTAAAAAAGAGTCAACCTTCAATATCTCTGTACCAATTCCGACTCCATCCTGTAATATTCTATCTTTTAAAAGCTGCATTTCTTGCCACCTTTCTTTCTGTGAACCACATCTATATTATAATGAATGAACGTCCATCTCGTAAATAGCTTTCTCAAAATTTCGGAATAAATTCCTACAAAAAAACCAGTTTTTGGACAAATTTACGAACAATAAACTCAAACATCTGTTTAAACATTCGTATAATTTTATTCTTCTTCCAAAGTTTCATTTCTTTTTATATATTCGTCATAACGCATTTGCTGTGCATCTCTTACAAACGGCACCCCGTACTGATAACAATCGACCACATCAGCATCCTTTACTATTTCTTCAATCCAACTTCCTATTTTAGATTTTCTGCTATGATTTTTTACTGCAAGAGATATCATTTCAATTTCTTCTTTTGTAAAAAGCTCTAACTTATCCAAAAAGTCTTTTACAGGATGATATCCTTCTTCTGCATGCCCTTTTTGCTTTCCGGTTAATATACGTCCAAAATCATGTACACTGCAGGCACAAGCTGCAAGCTCCGGGTCTTGTCCTTTTTCTTCTGCCATTAAAAAGCCCAATCGTGCACAGCTTGCCATATGAACGCGCTCCCAATCCAAGCTCTGATCTCGCTCTACTACTTTTCCTTCCTGCTCTTCTATTACACGCAAAAGTGCACTTTGTAATTTTAAAATTCGATTCATTTAAATCCACTCCTCTGCTTTCTGCACGATATTCTGTATGTCATTGAGTAATTTGCATGAATGATACCCGTCTGCCACGGCATGGTTTACAAAAACAGAAAGTGGAATCTCTATTTTCCCTTCCTTTTCTATATATTTTCCAAAACTTATAACTGGAAAATACATATGTGGCTCTGAAAAAGTATCGCAGCTGTAATTGCTGAAATGAAGCCACGGAACACCCGAAATAGGGCAAAAATTCTGTGGATTATTCGGTTTTGCCTTTACCCCTTTTACCTCTTTATAACGTATTATATCCTCCAAAGCATTTTTATAAAAAATGGTAAACTCCGGATTAAACTCTGTCCATATATCGGAAAAGGTATGATCATCCTCGTGAAAAATAGTATACGATGGATGCAAGAAATCCCAATATCCTAATCTTCCTGATTGATCTACCTGCATTCGAAACTCCTTATTCTGATTGACGCCCTTTATTATAGCGAATAAGAAGGTAGGATAAAATCGAATCTCTTTCTCTTTTATCCTCTTATGCAATGCGGTAAGATCAATGTTTGCCGTTAGATTGTAATTGGTACGCACCAATTTTGAATAATACTCAAAATGCTCTCGTCTTTCATAATGATCCATATCTACAAAATGAAATTCTGCTGTTTTCATGCAATCTACTCCTTTTTCAAACTTACGAAAACATGCTTTTTCAATCATTATTGTACCAGATTTCTCTATAAAATGCACTTTCTCAAATCTATATTTTCAATTCAAAATGATTCTATTCTTAAAAAAATAAGGAGTGGATTAATACCACTCCCTATTTTTTATGCCAAAGCTATTATTGTTATTATTTTAAAATTAAATTCAATCTAATGAAACGCTTTACAACGAATCTCCAGCCAGCTTTCGTAAGTGAAGTAAAAATGCGACTAAGCAGCAACCTGCAAACAAAATTCCAATCGGGTAAGCAATTTCAGTACTAACCCATTTTCCAAATCCCTCTTTTGCAACCAAAATATATGTGCAGCTTACTGCAGACATAAAGGTAGCCGGTACAGTTGCAATCCAATGTAATTTATTGTTCTTTGCCAGATATACAGCACCTGCCCAAAGTGCAATCATTGCCAAAGTTTGATTACTCCAAGAGAAATATCTCCACACAATATTAAAATCCATCTGGGAAAGCAATGCTCCAATCAAAAGTAACGGTACGGTAAGACCTAATCTTTTTTTAACATCTTTTTGATCAATTTTAAACCAGTCTGCTAAGGTTAAACGAGCACTTCTAAAAGCAGTATCCCCGGAAGAAATCGGGCAAGCAATGACACCAATCATCGCCAGCATTGCTCCAACCGGTCCAAGTAATGTTTGACAAATCTCGTAAACAACACCGCCTTGACCTCCTAGCTCTGTTAAAGCATTCTGCAATCCACCAGTGGTTTCATAAAATGCGACTCCGGCAGCTGCCCAAACTAATGCTATGATACCTTCGGATACCATTGCTCCATAAAAAATCTTTCTTCCATACTTTTCATCCGACATGCAGCGAGCCATCATTGGAGACTGTGTTGCATGAAATCCGGAAATTGCACCACAAGCTACAGTAACAAACATCATCGGCCAAATAGAAAGTCCGGATGGATGAAGATTCTCAAAAGTTAATTCAGGAATGGTGTAACCTTGAATAATAATACCTGCACCAACCCCTACTGCCATAATAATGAGGCATATTCCAAATATCGGATAAATTTTACCAATAATTTTATCAATTGGAACCAGTGTAGCTAAGAAATAATAACTTAAAACAACAATCAACCAAAACTTTGCTGTAAACGAATCAGGTGTCAGCATTGCAAGTAAACCTGCCGGTCCAGTTGCAAATACAGTCCCTACTAAAACCAGAAGTACAACTGAAAAAATACGCATTACTGTTTTCATGGCATCACCAAGATAAATTCCCACAATTTCAGAAATACTGATACCATTATGCCGTATAGAAATCATACCGGATAAATAATCATGTACCGCTCCGGCAAAAATGGTACCGAAAACAATCCATAAAAATACCGTAGGCCCCCATAAAGCTCCCATGATTGCTCCGTAAATCGGCCCCAGTCCAGCAATATTTAAAAGTTGTATCAAGAAAATTTTTGCTGGTTTCATTTCTACATAATCAACCCCGTCTGCATGCGTAATAGCTGGAGTAGGCCGATCATCCGGTCCAAATACGCTTTCAACAAATTTGCCATAAACGGCAAATCCAATTAATAATAATATAAGTGCTATAAAGAACGTAAACATATCCGATCCCTCCTTCAGGTTAAATTTGTTTGTATATGCATCGTTCACACTTATATTCTATTTTTTCTTGTTTTTAATTTCATCACGCTTGCTTAAACAGTTCCAAACTTATACATAAAATGCTCTTTTTCGCGTATAATCGGTACTATATTCTTACTATTTTTTATCATCAGACTAAAAGTGATAAATCTCACGTAACTGCTTAATTTGATTTCTCCCAACAGGCAATACTTCTTTTTCGTATCCTCTTACCCTTACACAGTAATTTTTACTATAAAGCGGAGCAATCTCCAAAACGTAATCCAAATTAATGAGAAAACTTTTATGGATTCGCATAAATTTCGCAGGATTTAATTTATGAATAAATTCACTTAAGCACTGATTGGTAAGATAAATTTGGCCGTCCTTACAGCATACTCGGCATATCCGCAATTGGCTTTCCACAAAAACAATATCTTCTGTCTTTAAAATCGTAACTGCTTTTCCATGTCGAATGATGATTGTATCTTCATTCTCCTTGTAATCAGTAACACAACCTTCCCTTGAAGATATTTCTAATGGCAGTCCCTTATTTTTGCTCATTTGAAGAAATGATTCCGCCTTTTTAAGTGCCTTCTCTACACGATTTTTACCAAAAGGCTTCATCACATAGTCTACCGCATTTAATTCAAATGCTTTTGCTGCATATTCATTGTAAGCCGTGACAAAAATGACCGCAGTCTCCGGCGTAATCTTTTCCAACATCATTGCTAATACCGTACCATTCATATCTCCTAGATTAATATCTAAAAAAAAGATATCAAAGTTATTTTCTGTAGCAAGTTTTACTGCTTCTTCTCCATTTTCTGCTTCTGAAATTACAGCATCCGGTGTTAATTCTTTAATGTAGTTAATTAAATCTTTACGAATGAGTCGTTCATCATCTATCACTGCGATTCGCATGAAATTCCTCCTTAGGTATAAATAAAGTAATCTTTGTACCTCCTCCGGCTCTTTCTTTTATTTTCAATCCATTCTCCGCACCATACATATTGATTAATCTTTTATGAACATTCATTAACCCAATACGGTTTGGATTCATCCGCCCCTCGTATAAATCCTTTATAATTTCACTTGGCATACCTACTCCGTCATCCAAAATGCTGATACTTGTACCGTAATTCCCATCTACCGCACGTATGGACACTGTACCTCCAATTCCTCTTGCCATTAACCCATGCTTTACTGCATTTTCAACAAGAGGCTGTAAAATAAAGCTTGGTACATTGCATTGAATATCCTCCGGTACATCAATTTTAATCTTGAGTTTCTCCTCAAAGCGTGCTTGCTCTAACTGCAAATAAGCATTAACATATTCCATTTCTGCCTGTAAAGAAATTAAAGAATCTCCACTTTGCAGTGTCCTTCTAAAATAATCTCCTAATAATACAAGCAGCTCTCTGGCACGTTGAGGTTTTTCACTGCAAATCGCAGATATGGTGCTGAGACAGTTAAATAAAAAATGAGGATTTATTTGAGCCTGCAAGGCCTTAAATTCTGCTTGATCTAAAAGCTTTGCCTGCTCATCTAGCTTGGATAATTCTAATTGAGTGGAAAACAGCTTTGCCATACCTTGAACAAGACTTTCTTTTGTTTTTTTTGATATACCATAATGCTCAACAAATAATACCAAGCTTCCGACAATCTCTCCTCCGTTGGTTAATGGTGCCGATACCACTGTAACACAATTTTCACTTAGAAATTTTTTGCTTTCTTTACTGCATAACACTTGATCGTTATCTGAAATAACCGCACCTTTTATTCCCGGTACTTTTAATATGGCTTGAATGGTTTTGTCTATGCTTTCCTTATCATGCAATCCCTTTCTCATGTAAGGCAAACAATCATTTGCCACCTCCAGTGCAATCGTTGTACGACGCGCCGATTCTACATCCAACGAAGCAAATACTGAACTGAAAACACCAACAAATATTACTACTCCAATGGAATTAAAAAGAACCATTGGAAGTGCAATAACCTTAACCAGCAATAACGCATCTGCAAATGGCCTGGCAATCATTAAAATAATAATCATTTGACAAATCTCTGCCAATACAGTAATGGAAAACGCACTCAATTATTTATTGCGTGACGCTTGATATCTTACCTGAAGCAATCCCCCAATCGCACCTTCTACAACCGTTGAAACAGCACATGAAATTGCAGTAAACCCACCTATATCAATGAAAAAGCGATGTCCACCGGCTAGAACTCCTGCTCCGATACCCACTACAGGACCACCGATTAATCCTCCGGCAACAACACCAATTACACGTGTATTTGCAATCGCTCCATTTACTGGGGTCCCTAAATAAGTTGATGCAATTCCAATCAATCCAAAGATAAGAATAAGAAGCAGTTTCTGTTTCCATTGATTTGCCCGATTAACCATCAAATCTTTTATTAGTGGTAATTGTGTTAAAAGATAAGCAGTCAAAACTAAAAAACTGATACTTACCAGCAAACTTTTTATTATTTCTATACTAAACATATTTATTTCTCCCATACTTTACTAACGTTACTAGACATGTGCCGCATATGTACCGCAAAATAAAAGGTCTATTTATTTTTCCTTCGTTTTATTCTAACAAATTTTTTTATAAAATGCACTTTCTCATAAATTTATCTCGTATTTCAAAATATAAAAGTATTTACTCTATAAAAGGTTGACTTTTATATGTATCAAGTCTATCCTATTTATGATACAAATATATTAAAATGGGGAGCTGGATGAATCCGGCTGAGAGTGAAACTGACTGGTTTCTGACCCAAAACCTGATTTGGATAATGCCAACGTAGGAACATATTGTTTTTATTCTACTGCGTAGGTTAACCTACGCAATTTTTTTTAACCGCATTAGATAAATCAATAAAGATATCAAAGGAGTGAATATTATGAAACAACCAGAAGCAAGCATTGCAATTCAAGTACTACCCGATGTTGAAGGCGAGGAAGTGATTCGTGTAGTGGACAAAGTAATTGAGTACATTAAGTCTACCGGTTTAAATACTTACGTTGGACCATTTGAAACGACCATAGAGGGAGATTACGAAACCCTGATGAGCATTGTGAAGGAGTGTCAGCTTATTTGCATTCGGGAAGGTGCCCCAAGTGTCGCCTCTTATGTAAAAATTTTCTACAATCCAAATGTGGGGGTATGGAGTATTGACAAAAAAGTTACAAAGCATCACGAATAAGCTTTATCCGCTTTCATTCATTGCATTGCTCCTTCTTTTATGGGAGATGATTTGCAAGTTGAAATTGGTTCCAGCTTTTATGCTTCCATCCCCGGGAAGTGTGGTGAAAGCCTTTATCTCAGATTTACCGCTTCTTATGCAGCACTCCATTACAACCTTTCAAGAAGCTGTCATCGGACTCTTTCTTAGTGTCATCTTTGGAGTTCTCATCGCGGTTATTATGGATCGATTTTCTATATTATACAAAGCGGTTCATCCGGTTATCATATTAACACAAACCATTCCAACTATTGCAATTGCCCCTTTGCTTGTACTTTGGATGGGGTTTGGCATTGCTCCAAAAATCACTTTGATTTTTATTACTTGTTTCTTTCCGATTGTCATCAGTACTTTAAGTGGATTACGTGCAGTTGATCCTGATTTAATCCGTTTAATGGAAAGCATGGGAGCAAGCCCTCTGCAAATCTTACTTCGCGTTAAATTAAAATCAGCAAGAGAATCCTTTTTTGCAGGTTTGCGTGTTGCCGCTACTTATGCAGTTGTCGGAGCTGTCATTTCCGAATGGCTCGGAGGAATGCAAGGCCTTGGTGTATATATGACACGCGTACGGAAATCTTATGCATTTGATAAAATGTTTGCCGTTATTTTTTTAATCAGCGTCGTAAGCTTAATTGTAATGAAGCTGGTGGATATCATTGAAAAAAAATCAATGCCTTGGAAATACTTAAACAAAGGAGAAGAGTAAAATGAAATTTATAAAAAAACCAACGATACTTGTTTTAATCCTATCATTGCTTTTAGCAATGACTTCTTGCGGAACGAAGAGTCAAGTTGAAAACACTGCTGAAAATCTGGAAAAGATCACATTTGTATTGGAATGGTCTCCAAATACCAACCATACCGGCGTATATGTTGCGCAAGCAAAAGGATATTATAAAGATCTGGGCTTGGATGTTGAAATTGTTGCACCACCAGAAAGTGGTGCTTCCAGTTTAGTTGCCAGCGGTAAAGCACAGTTTGGAGTCGATGTACAAGAAGCCTTAGGTACAGAGCTTACCTTAGAAAATCCATTACCAATTACCGCAGTAGCTTCCATTATTGATCATAATACTTCAGGTTTAATTTCTGCAAAGGATAAAGGAATTGATGATTTTTCGAAACTTGAAGGTAAAATCTATGCATCTTGGGATGGTGCCACTGAGTTAGCGATTATGAAGCAAACAATGACGGATGCTGGCTGCGACTATAGTAAACTCAAAACCGTACCTGCACCAGCTACGGATGCCGTTTCCCTAATCCAATCAGGTGATATTGATGTTGTATGGGTTTACGAAGCTTGGGACGTTGTTTCTGCAAAATTAGCCGACGTTGACTATAATTTTATTAAATTCAGCGACACAACACCCGTCTTGGATTTTTATACTCCACTCATCATTGCAAACAATGATTTTTTAGAGGAAAACCCAGAGACTGCCAAGAAATTTATGGAAGCAACTGCTAAAGGTTATGAATATGCGATTGAGAACCCTGAAGATGCCGCTCAAATTTTAGTGGATGCAGTTCCTGAACTTTCTTTAGATTTGGTTACTGCAAGTCAGCAGTTCCTTGCAAAAGAGTACAAGGCAGAAAAAACAAAATGGGGAAGCTTTGATGAACAGCGATGGACTGCATTTTATGACTGGATGTATGAACAAAAATTAATTCCTTCTGAATTAGGAAACACCGGGTTTACCAATGAATATCTTCCTCAATAACAGGAGTTTTCTATGAATACACATAAAACAGCAGCTTTAGAAGCAATCTCCATCTGCAAAAGCTATGAAAACGAACCAATTATTGAAGATATCTGTGTAAAAATTAAAGAAGGAGAACTGGTTTCTCTTCTTGGTGTCAGCGGCATCGGAAAAACAACGCTGTTTCACATCTTATCTGGGCTTGAAAACCCAGATTCGGGTACCGTAAAGATTTATGGTGAAACAGTTACGGGCCAATCTGGAAAAGTAAGCTATATGCAGCAAAAAGATCTTCTTTTGCCATTTGAAACTATTTTAAATAATGTATGTATGCCTCTTTTCCTAAAAGGAACTTCCAAAAAAAACGCATATACGCAAGCTAGTTTACATTTTGAAGAATTCGGATTGGGCGGATGTGAAAACAAATACCCATCTCAGCTTTCCGGGGGCATGCGTCAACGTGCGGCACTTCTTCGCGCTTATTTATTCTCCGATCAAATTATGCTATTGGATGAGCCTTTCAGTGCACTGGATGCCATTACAAAAACCGCTATGCATCGTTGGTTTTCAAACATTATCACCGCACATGGAACATCGACTTTATTCATTACCCATGACATAGATGAAGCGATTGTACTTTCAGATCGAATCTACATTATGTCCGGTGTTCCGGGGAAAATAACGCATGAATTAACAATGAATTCTCAAAGCCGATGCAATCCGGAGTTTTTTACAACAAAAGAATTCATCGAAATAAAACGAGATATTTTAGAAAAAATCAATAATAGGAAATAATTTTTAAACGTTATTTATTAAAAACACTCTGCTTTTGCAGAGTGTTTTTAATAGTAATATGATTAAGATATAGCAGTCTCTAATTGTTCTAAAGCCCTTTTTAGAATAATCCTAGGACAAGAAACATTCATACGAACAAATGATTTTCCTGCTTCACCAAATTCGTAACCAGCACAAAAAGCAATTTTTGCTTCTTTAATCATAAAATTCTCTAATTCTTTTCCTTCTAACCCAAGAGCACTACAATCTAACCAAACCAAATAAGTTCCATCCGAAGGAATCATCTTAATTTTAGGGATACGCTTCTCTAAATAATCCTTTAAATAAGCCTTGTTCTCACTTACATAGTCAATGGCTCCATCCAACCATTCCTCTCCGTAATTATAAGCTGCAATCATAGCCACTGCACCGAAAGTATTATCCAAACGAGTCTGGGCAATCAACATCTGCTCATTAAAACATTCTCTGAGATTTTTGTCAGCAATCACCACCGTAGACATCTGTAAACCGCCAAGATTGAAGCCCTTATTTGCAGAATAACACACAATGGATTTTTCCAGTACGTTTTCCCCCAATAGCCCAAAAGCAATATGCTTTTTGTTTTTCGGTACAAAATCGGCATGAATCTCATCAACTAACATAAAAATATCATTTTCCAAACAAATAGAGGAGAGTTCAGAAAGTTCCTCTTTTGTCCAAACACGCCCGGTAGGATTGTGTGGACTTGATAAAATTAATACTTTTATGTCTTGTTTTGCCTTGTCCCTTATATCGTCAAAATCAAAGGTAAATTGCCCATCTTTTATTATTAATGGTGTTTCCACCATTGTTCTTTTAGTTTTTACAATTAAATCAAATAATGGATCGTAGTTTGGCATAGGTATCATTACCTTATCACCTTTATCCGTAAGTAACTGTAATATCACATGAATCGCGTAAATAACGCCCGGCGGAGAAAAAGCTAACCATTCCTGCTTTATATCAAATCCATGCCTTCTTTTTAACCATCGAATAACTGCATCGTAATAGTCCTGCTTACGAACCGTATAACCATAAATAGGATGCTTTGCACGAGCCTGAATTGCTTTAACAACAGCAGGTGCACAAGGAAAATCCATATCTGCAACCCACATGGGAATGATATTCTCACACCCAAAATATTGTGTATTCATATCCCATTTAAAGGAAGATGTATTTCTACGGTCTACCCAAGTATCAAAATCAAAGTTCATATCTATATCCTTCCTAGTCTTAATATAGAAGCTTTAAATACCTTTTCATTGTTTCTTGATTTTTATTGTTATGCTAATACAGCAACAATAATCCAAAGTACAATTGAAATACCGGCTGCTAAAAATGCATATGGAAGCTGTGTCCTTACGTGATCGATATGGTCACAAGCCGCTCCTAGCGAAGATAGTACAGTTGTATCCGATACCGGAGAACAGTGATCACCAAATAAACCACCACTTACAACAGCACCAACTGCAGCATAGACCAACGTACCAAGCTGATTTCCTGTAAAGGAATATGCAAGCGGTACTGCTAAAGGAATACAGATTGCAAAGGTACCCCAAGAGCTTCCTGTAAAGAAGGAAATAATTGCACCAATCAAGAAAGTCGCTGCAACAAACATTGCAGGAGTCATCCATCCCTTTGTTGACTCCAAAATAAAATCTGCTGCGCCCATAGATTTAGTAATCGTGTTAATGCAATATGCCAAAGCTAAAATAATCGTTGCTGCCATAACACTCTTAATGCCCTTCATCGCTGTTTCAACCATATCTTTTACATCCTTAAAGACACCTCGAACAGACATTTCAATTGCTAAATATAAAACAGCAGTAATAAAGCATTCAAGAATTTTAACACCGCCCTTAATAAAATATGTGGCAACGGCTGTTACTACTAAAATGATAACAGGTACAATAAAATCTAATACCACATTAGGACTTACCTTGCTATTTTCCTTACTTGCATCCTGCAATTCATCAAGTTCCGTTCCAACAAGAGGAACTGCACCGTCACGAAGAAGCTTTCCAGTCTCTCTTGCACGTTTTTCAGCAGTTCGCATCGGTCCAAAATCAGGAAGGATTTCAAATGCATTTAGCATTACAATCAATAACATAATGATTGCATAGAAATTGAGTGGAATGGCTTTTATGTAAACATTAACACCTTGTTGTACTGTTGTAACCGGACCACCAAGATCAGCGATCAGACCAGCTACATAAGCCCCCCATGCCATGAAAGGAATGATAGTACAAACAGTTGAACATGTTGAATCTAAAATGAAAGCAAGTTTTTCACGTGGAATATGATTTTCATCCGTTAATGGCCGCATAACCACACCGCGAAGTAAAGGACTCATATAATCATCTACCGTAAAAAGACCAATAAACCATGTTGCAACTTTTACACCTTTTTTTGACTTCACCTTTCCCGCAATTAGTTTTGCAAAAGCGTGAACTACCCCTGCTTTCATGAAAAAAGCAATCATTATTCCTATAAAAATTTGAATCATCAAGATCCAAATAAAGTCTTCATTTCCTAACGCTTCCTGTGTTAACGCTGCGAAACCAAAAGCCGGATCCATTCCCAAAATAAGTACACCTGACATACAACCGATAAATAAAGCCAACATAGCATCTCTCTTCCAAAATGCTATAATCAGCGTAATTGTTAGTGGAATCATAGAGATAATTCCGTAGTTTGCTGCTTCTGGCATAAATATTACACCTCCTAAATATTTCAAATACTTACAACTTATATTAACGTCTTGCAATTACTTCTATTTCTACCTTTGCGCCCTTTGGAAGTGCCGCAACTGCAAAACAAGATCGTGCCGGATATGGTTTTGTAAAATAAGTCTCATAAACTTCATTTACATCAGAAAAATCTTTAATATCTGTTAGAAGTACTGTCGTTTTTACCACATCATCCATTGTCAAATCAGACGACTCAATTATATTTTTTATATTTTTAAGTGACTGTTTTGCCTGTTCTTTTGGACTTTCCGGCATTAAACATGTTCTTGAATCCAGCGGAAGCTGTCCAGATGTAAATACATAATGATCTGTAGCAATTGCTTGTGAGTAAGCACCTACCGCAGCTGGTACCTCCGTAGAACAAATCTCTGTTTTTTCTTTACTCATGTTAATCACCCCCTTTCTATTATTCGTTATAACTAGTTGCTTTAATAATTTTTTATTACAGTAATTATATATTATCATTTTAAATCATGTCAATAAAATTTTATCATTTTAATAATAATTTATTTTCGTGGTTGCTTTTTTACTTTTGCTATATTAAACTAAAATTTATAACATATCTAATATAATCTTTACAAAGTGAAATCTAAAATCAAAAGGAGTATCAACCCATAATGAATAAAAATTCAATATTACATCGCTACATTCCCCTGGTTTCATTTTTAGGAGAAGTATGCGGCAAAAACTTTGAAATCATATTACATGACATTTCTAATCCTAACAATTCAGTAATTGCTTTGCATAATGGTCATCTTAGTGGCAGAAAAATAGGTGACCCTATGACTGATTTAGCACAAAGTATTGTACGCGATAATGAACACTTAAACAAAAACTATATTACTAATTATGAAGGTCGTACAAAAGATGGACGTATTTTTGTTTCGTCTACATTTTTTATAAAAGAGAATAAAAAACTTGTCGGAATGTTATGTATTAACCATGATCCACAAGATATTTTAGAAATAAGTCGTAGAATTAATAGTCTCATTGATACTTTCAGCATTAATCACCATGAAAAAAAGCCTTCCTATCAAGAAAACTTAGACAGCTCAATCAGTGATCTTTCAAATAATATTATTTGCAACACATTATCAGAATTTAAAGTACCACCATCCCGTATGAAAGCCGCAGAGAAAATGGAAGTAATTCGAAACTTAGACAATCAGGGTGTTTTCTTTACAAAAGGAGCAGTCAGTCAGGTGGCACAGGTATTAGATATTTCAGAGCCTACTGTATATCGTTATCTAAAAAAGATTCGAGAATCATAACCGCCGGCTGAGCCGGCGGTTTGTTCTGCCCCTATCAGGGGCTTTTACCAGCTGCATCTCAAGATGCACTGAATTGGTTTGCCAAGCGCACATCTTTTACTCATTTGACCCTAAAGGGTCTCTTCTCATATGTTATTTCACTGGCTTACCCGTAAACGGGTCAATATATTCTTTCAAAGATATTTGATCTGCTGCAATATCTGCTTGCAGTTGATTTTTTATATATTCTTCTATTTTCTTTGCATTTTTTCCTACCGAATCAACAAAATAGCCTCGGCACCAAAAATGCCTATTTCCATATTTATATTTTAAGTTTGCATGTCTATCAAAAATCATTAATGAACTTTTTCCTTTGAGATAGCCTACAACAGATGCCACACTATATTTAGGCGGAATCTTTACAAGCATATGAACATGATCTCGACAACACTCCGCCTCCACAATCTCAATTCCTTTTCTTTGACATAATAACCTTAAAATCTTTCCTATATCTTCCTTAATTGCTCCATAAATTACTTGCCTTCGATATTTAGGTGCAAATACGATATGGTATTTGCAGTTCCAAGCACTATGTGTTAAGCTTTCTTTATCCATATTGGATACCTCCTTTGTTTTGATGTGGTCGGCAAACCAGCATCATTGTAACATTGGAGGTTTTCTTTTTCTACTTGAAGCTAAAGCTTTTTAATCTCACCAGCATAGCTGGTGGTTATTTGTTCCTTCTTCCTATCGTCAGTCGGAACCTCTGCTAAAGCTACAATAATGAAAAAAGGACAAGAAAAAATTACATTTTTCTTGTCCTTTTATGTTTTTTATCTTCCTGCTCTGCGGCGTTCCAGTTCTTTTAACAATTTCTTTCGAAGACGAATGTCTATTGGTGTAATTTCTACTAATTCATCATCATCAATGAATTCCAAAGCTTCTTCTAAAGTAAAGACTCTCGGAGGCGACAATTTAATGGCATCGTCGCTGCCGGCAGCACGCATATTGGAAACTTTTTTTGCCTTGCATGGATTAACAACCATATCCTCATTTCGGCTATTCATGCCTACAATCATGCCTTCATATACTTTAATGCCTGGGTCAACAAACATCGTCGCTCTTTCCCCAATGTTGTTCAGTGCATATGGAGTCGTAACTCCTTCTTCCTGTGCAATAACGACACCGTTGACTCTCTGTGGAATTTCTCCCTTGTATTCCTCAAAACAATCGAATCGTCTTACAAATGTTCCTTCTCCTCTGGTATCATTGATGAACTCGCTTCGATAGCCGAGCAATCCTCGTGTCGGAACAGCGTACTCCAAGCGAGAACGTCCCTCTTTTCCAGACATGGACTTCATAATTCCCTTACGCATATTTAATTTAGAAATAACAGTTCCGGAGTATTCATCGGGTACTTCAATAACCACCTCTTCAATTGGCTCCATCTTTTTACCTGCTTGGTTTTTATGCATAATAACTTCCGGTTTTGATACAGCAAGCTCATAGCCTTCTCGTCTCATGTTTTCAATTAATATGGAGAGATGCAATTCCCCTCTTCCGGAAACCTTAAATCCATCTGTGGTATCCAACGGTTCCACAATCAGTCCTACATTTACTTCCAATTCTTTTTCCAAACGTTCTTTTATATGTCTTGTGGTTACAAATTTTCCAACCTGCCCTGCAAATGGAGATTTATTTACCATGAAGTTCATGGAAAGAGTCGGTTCTTCAATGTGAATCATCGGCATAGGATCTGGCTTTCCTTCATTGCATATGGTCTCCCCAATACTAATATCCGAAATACCCGAAATTACTACAATATCACCGCATTCTGCTTCCTCAACCGGCATACGTTTTAAACCACGATATACAAAAACTTGATTGATCTTGCGATTTACGGACGTACCGTCTTCTTTAATTACACAAACAGTTTGTCCGCTTCGAACCTTTCCTTTATAGATACGCCCAATACCCAAACGACCAATGTAATCATCATAAGCAAGCGTGGAAACTTGCAGCTGCAATGATTCTTCCGTCATATCCGGATAAGGCTCTACATGAGAAGTAATCGTATCGAACAACGGTATAATATCCTTACCTTCATCCTCTAATTCATACTGAACAATTCCATGCTTTGCAATTCCATATAAAATAGGAAAATCTAATTGTTTGTCGCTAGCCTCCAGTTCCATAAATAACTCATATACCATATCAACAACTTCAATCGCTCTTTGATCTTTTTTATCAATCTTATTGATTAAAAGGATTGGATTTAGCCCCATTTCCAACGATTTCTGCAATACAAAACGAGTTTGCGGCATTGGACCTTCGCTGGAATCCACTAATAAAATTACAGTATCTACCGTCTTAATGATTCGTTCAACTTCCGAAGAAAAATCAGCATGTCCCGGAGTATCTACAATATTAATTTTAACATCTCCATGCATTACGGAACAATTCTTAGAATAAATCGTAATGCCTCTTTCTCTTTCAATGTCATTGCTATCCATGACACAATCTACAACTTCTTCATTTTCTCGAAAAACTCCGCTTTGCGAAAGAAACGCATCCACCAGAGTTGATTTACCTGCGTCAACGTGAGCAATCACTGCGACGTTGATTATTTTTTGCTTTCTTGCCATTCATTTCCCTGCTTTCTATACTACTTTTTATATTTAAGAAAACGCTATATTTTATACAAAAAATACCTCAATTTTCCTTTTTTTTGAAATAGTTTTTTCAAACCTTATAAGTATAGCATAAAATAACGGAACGCACAATTTTTTTTATTATTTCATACAATACCATATCCTATGTATAATTTTAAGATATTTTAAAGGAGATTTATTATGCCAAGCCTATATTTAAGCCCTTCTGTTCAGGACAACAATAATTATATCAATGGCGGAACAGAAGAATATTACATGAATTTGATTGTAGATGCTATGGTTCCTTATTTAAGAGCAAGCGGCATTGAGTTTGACAGAAACAATCCAAATGACAGCTTGTCTCAAGTCATTGCACAATCCAATTCAAAATACCGTGACTTGCACCTTGCTCTTCACTCTAATTCTTCACCGGAAAATTTATCGGGAATGCTGCAAGGACCAGATGTCTATCATTATGCTTACAGTCCAAGTGCACAGCGAGCTGCAGACTTAATTGCAAAAAACTTAGAAAACATATACCCACTCCCAAATTTAATTACAGTCATTCCTACAACAACTTTAAATGAACTTCGTCGAACAAAAGCTCCAGCTGTTTTAGTAGAAATTGGATATCACGATAATTATGATGATGCACAATGGATCAAGGATAACATTAACGCCATCGCACGAACTCTTTCTCTATCTCTGGCGGAATACTTCGGCACTCCTTTCCGTGAATCCTTTCAATGATTCACATTGAAACAAAGGCTGCTTAAAAGAACGCTCGCTTCTTCAGGCTCTGCGGTAGACTTTTCTAACAGAAACTGCTAGAATATTTTTATTGAGTCTACATCAGAAAGGAAATTACATAATGCGTACTATCATTTGGTTTTTATATTTTGTTTTATATTTAGTTTGTATTTTTCCAAGAACTAAACGTGTGGAAGCAATGCTCAAGCATGGCGAACAAGAAAAAGCTGCTCCAATTATTCAATCAACCGTCCAAACTTGGGCAAGCAATCTTTTAAAAGCAGCCGGTGTTCACGTTACCGTATCTGGAAAAGAAAATCTACCCAATGAACCTGCACTCTTTGTTTCAAATCATCAGGGTAATTTCGACATACCAATCTTACTTTGTAAATTAGGTCCTTTAATGCCGATTGTCGCAAAAAAAGAGCTTAAAAAGCTTCCTATTATCCGAACTTGGATGAATTATTTTAACTGTATTTTTATGGATCGTAAAGACCCGCGCCAATCACTCCAATGCTTAAATAAAGCACAGGAGTTATTAGAACAAGGACAATCCCTCATCATTTTTCCGGAGGGTACCAGAAGCAAAAGCAGCTCCATGGGTGAATTTAAATCAGGTTCACTGCGCTGTGCTTTAAAATCCGGAGTTCCTATCGTACCAATTGCCATTCAAGGCTCTTACTTAGCTATGGAAGCTCATGGTTTTTGGATACACCCGGCAAAAGTGCATGTAACCATTTTGCCACCGGTTTCAACAAAGAACCTAACGAAGGAACGTACAAAATTAATTAGTGAAGAAATTCAAAAATCAATTTCTGACATAGTACAAGCTAAATAAAGAGGAAACTATCTATGGAAAAATTTATTCAGCTGCTTGAGCAGTCGATCTCTCAAGAATCGCTTATTTATATAAGTTTTGGTAATCTAAGACAAAAATCCAATCCATTCCGCAAGGTAACTTTGCGTCCGGTTATTTTACGTGGTCAACTTTTTTATCAAGCAACGTATCATTATGAAAAAAAGGTGACTCATGAAAATTTAAAACAAAACGAGTGCCAGTCATTTTGTATTCAACTACTAAAGGATACATTCAAACAGTGTAATCTATTTTGTGAAGAAGCGGACTATCAAATACTTGCTGCAAAATCTGATAAACTAAAAATTATAAAAAAATCACCAAGCAAAACAAAGGATATTAATCAGCTTTCTCACAATCAGGAAAAGCAATATTTAATTCCGGACGGACAACCATGCGACTTTTTAATTTGTCTTGGTGTAATGACAGAGGAAGGAAAAGTCATTCAGAAGCATTACAATAAATTTCGTCAAATCAATCGTTTTTTAGAAATTGTATCGGATGTCATCGACTATCTACCAGATAATCCAAAAATTATTGATTTTGGCTGCGGAAAAGCTTATCTTACCTTTGCACTGTATCATTATTTAAGTTTAAAATTGAAAAAAAAGGTTACCATTGTAGGACTTGATTTAAAAGAAGATGTTATAGAATTTTGTAATGGAATCGCAAAACAATTACATTACGACGGATTAACCTTTCAAATGGGTGATATTGCTGAATATCGTGAAACTGCGAAAGCCGATATGGTAGTTACACTTCATGCTTGTGATACTGCTACAGATTTCGCTTTAATAAAAGCCGTTTCATGGGATGCCTCAGTTATTTTATCCGTACCTTGCTGTCAACATGAACTATTTTCACAAATTCAAAATGACCTTAATATGCCAATTTTAAAACAAGGAATTTTAAAAGAGCGCTTTTCTGCAATTCTTACTGACAGTTTACGTGCATTAAAGCTATCGGAGCATGGATACGAAGTATCTATGATAGAATTTACAAGCTTGGAGCATACGGCAAAAAATATTATGATTCGTGCAGTTTTGAACAAAACTTCAAAAAATAGTCAAACATCAGCAATGAAAAAAGCCGCAGAGGAATTCAAAGAGCTCTGCAGCTTTTGGCATGTAAATCCGACAATCGCTCAATTATAAATAAGAGCACATTTTTATAGGGTCTATGACACAATCACCATATGGTATTAAAAACTCTCTTATACCACTGGAATACGGTGCAATATCATATTGCAGATAATATACAACGACTCCTTCTGGCGTGCAGTAAAAATTTTTTGGATTAAACGTTTCTACCACAAGAGTTTCATAATCATCAAAATAAATTTCAGGTTCTTTTTTAATTTGCTCTA
>JAYFPL010000202.1:0-15048 GCA_034927775.1 Anaerovorax sp.
CTAAATACTATTGATAGGTAGTTTTAAACTTACAATGGTGCCTACTTCATCCGATAATTTTTTAATTATTAATTTATGTTTCTTCCCAAATAGCCCTACCAAGCATTTATTAATCTTGTATAATTCAAAACGATCCATTTCCAAACTCATTATAGAATCTTCATTCATTATGTTTTCTATCGTATCTGAGGCTATTCCAATACCATTATCTTCTATAGAAATAATTAAATCATTTTCTTTCTGAACACAACTTATTTTTATTTTTCCTCCTTCTTTTTTGGGTTCGATAGCAAACTCAATTGCATATGCAACAATTGGTTGAATAATCATAAGAGGACAGCCTACATTATAAAACTGCTCATCAATATTTATTTCAAATTGTAATCGATCCTCTAACCGTATTCTCTGTAATTTTAAATAGTTTTGAACATAAATAATTTCATCTCCTACAGTACTTATCTGATTATTAATGTTCTCTGCTGTATACCGAAGCATATCCGCTAGTGTATAAATTGAATTCTCGGTTTTCTTTGCATTTTCTAAATATGCTAATCTTGATATTACACTTAAAATAGAGAAAAATGAGGAGGATTTTAATCCGATTGAAGAAAGAAATTTATTTTCCTGTATCCTTTTTTCCAATTCAAGTCTGATTCTTTTCTCTTCTAAGACCTCACTCTGCTTTGATTCTAATTCATCCTGAACACGTTTCAAATTGCCTTTCTCCATTAAATTCTGCATATATTCAAACAGTAAATTTACTACTGCTTGAATCCTGCTTATAGAAATCTTATTAACGTTATTATACGCTTCAATAATTTCCGGTAAGTCCTCCCAATCGGATTTTCTCTCAATTATTTTCTCTAATTGAATCGTATTCTCGAGATTTTCATAATTTGTACTGATTTGGCCACCCATAATAGCCCCATAATAATTATCCTCATAAATAAGTGGGACTGCAAAGTCTATAAGTCCAGCGTGGCAAATATATACGTGCGGTTTTCCAGTAATTGCTGCATGTAATCCTCCATGTGCATCACATTGATAGCATAAATCTTTAAAATTTGGATTTTTTCTGCCTCTTGCACAAAACTCTGTAAATCCACTTTGTTTTGTTACTGGTTTTCCCTTATAATCCACTGTAATAAATGTCATCCCCACCGATTCTGCTAAATTATCTTGTATATTTTGTAATTCTTCCGTATCAATAATGTCGTGAATAGATTTAATCGCTTCCATTTTGCACCTCTCTTCACTTTCATCTTAAGTGAATTGTTTGATTTTTCACTTAATTATATATTATAACAAAAAAATACCATCCTACAATGTATAAATATCTTCTTAAAGGGTAATTTTTTGCTCTATAACTTAAATAAAAATACCCAATACTATCATTTATTAGAATCAAATATGATAGCAGTGGGTATTAATTTATTTTCTACTTTAAAATTCGATCTACAATATGATTAAAATTATCAGAAACGTATGTACCTTTTTTATAAACAATCGGGACTCCATTGTTTGCAGCAATGTGAATGTTTTCATCATATTGTATGACACCAGCCATTTCCATTCGTAAAACTTCTGACATTTCTTCTAAACTAGGAAAACTACCCTGTCCAAAGAGATCAGCTTTTACCTTATTGACTACATATTTTCTCTTTGAAATACCATAGTCGGTTAAGATTCGATCTACCATATCCGCATCACGAAGTGATGCATATTCTGGTATCGCTACAATTACAGCGCGATCTGCTCCCGCAGCTGCAAGTTCCAAACCACGCCCAATTCCCGTAGGCGCATCTACAATAATATAATCAAACATTGATTTTAATTTCTCATAAAGAGATTGTACCTGAGAGATTTCCAAACTTGCTGTTTCTTTCCCTTGCGCTGCTGACATGAGATAGAGTTCTGGAAAGCGCCGATCCCTTATCAAAGCTTGCTTTAACCTACATACTCCAAATAATACATCTGCAACATCATATACAACACGACTTTCCATGCCTAAGCAGAGATCAAGATTTCGTAAGCCCATATTCATATCCAAAAGCAACACTTTTGCATCTCGCTGTGCCAGAACGGCTCCCATATTCGCTGCAAAAACGGTTTTGCCTACGCCTCCTTTTCCTGAGGCGATTACTATGACTTCCTTCATATTCTCTTTACTCCTTACTGTGTTATCGTGGTGCTTAAATCATAATCTGTATAAGCTTGATCCAACCCCATATACTGTGCAATGATTTCTCTTGCTATCGGTGCAGCATATCCACCGGATCCACCCTGAAAAAGTAAAACAGAAATAGCAATCTGCGGTTCTTCAACCGGAGCAAGGCATACAAACCAAGCAAAATTATCATAATCCGCTTTGTATGCATCGATTTTAGCTGCTGTAACTTTTCCATTGCTCAAAAGCATAACTGCCTGACGAACAGCAGAATTTTTCGTTTGGTACACCTCAGGATATTCCTCCATAAGACTATACATTTTTTCTTCTACATCACTCCATCGTAATCGGCTATCAATACGAGAAAGATATTTTTTTACATATTCGACTTCATCCGGAGGATTAATCTTGCCACCTCTTTCTGCAGTACCAGTCTTTGCAGCAACTTCTACCGGAAAGTTTCCAAAAACACTTCTTGCACTTCCTTTTGATCCAACCGCTACTCGATGCATTCCTTCTATGAGGTCATCAAAAATAGAATCATCTGTAATGTTCATTTTTGTTCCAGGTACTTTTTCAAGCACGCCTTTTCCTTCAATGCCCTTTACGACACTTACTTGATTCAGCACACCTTTGTTTGCAAGCGTTGCAATATAATTTGCCATTTGAAGAGGTGTATATGCATTTTCACCTTGTCCAATGGAAATATTCAATTCGTCGCCAGTTGTAAAGGCAGCCATATTATAATAAGAGAATTTACATAGATCAGCAACCGTATCCTGCATATCTTCTTTTAATCCTATGTTTTTCATTCTTTTTAAGGTTTCTGAATAACTTGGATTTTCTTCTGTCCAACTTACAATCTGATCAATAGAACTATTGAGCTTATCTTTATTTGCAATCGTCTCTTTTGTAAAATACAATTCTGCACGACTAAATAATACATTTCGCAATGCACTCTTTGTATTCTTCATTTTACCTTCTGCAGTAGGTACGGGTGCCACAGTTTCTGCTATTTCAATTCCAGTTGGCAATCCCAATCCATATTGCTGAGCATACTCCATTATTTTTTCGATGCCCATGCTACGATCCAACCCAAGCGATATACCTTTTGTATAATCTTTGTTTGATACTAAATCATAAAAATAATAGTTACAAGAAACCTCAATCGCCTCATATAAATTTACAAGTCCATGGTTTCTTTTATACCGATTCCATAAGAGACAACCATAGGTACGCCGTCCTAATTTAATATATCCACCATCGCGAAGCTTTCTTTGCGGATCTAAACCACTTTCCAATGCAGCTGTTGCTGTAACAAGTTTAAACGTAGATCCGGGCTGTACCGCGGTTCTTGCTGCAACATTAAAAAGAGGCACAGGAGAAAGCGGATCACGCAAATTCTTTCCCTGCAATGATTGCCAATCTTCTTTTGTAATTCCCGTTGCAAATAAATTTGGATTAAAATCAGGATAGCTTGCCATTGCAAGAACATCTCCAGTTTTTACATCCAATGCTACTACTGCTCCTACATTTGCGTTTGGATATGCGGTTCCATATTTATAATTGCCCCATTTACTTTGAAAAGAGCCACCTTTTTGAATGGCCAGAAGTGCCTGTTCTAAAGCATCTTCCGCGGTTTTTTGAAGTTCTAAATCTAATGTTAGATAAACATCTTTTCCCTTTTCTGTTTTGGTGTCACTAATAACACGGGTCTGTTCTCCATGTGCATTTACTTCTACACTTTTTATTCCATCTCTGCCTTTTAGAATCTCTTCATATTTTTTTTCAATTCCATCTTTACCGACCATATCGCTGATGCTATAGCCTTTTTCCATATAGCTTTCTTTTTCACTTTCTGATATTTGTCCCAAATATCCAAGAATGTGTGCCGCAGTATTATCGTTTGGATAATAACGGACAGATTCTGCTACAACATCAACACCCAGCAAATCTGAGCTACGTTCTTCAATTGTAATGATGGTACGGTCCGACACATCTTTCGCAATTGTCGCCGGAATATAACGTCGATATCCTTGTGCCGCCAACTCATTTCTAATCATTAAAATTTTTCTGGCTTGCGAATCTGGTAAGGAAGGATCAATTTGACATTGTTCACGTAAAGATGAAAAAGCATCTTTTGCAGACAAATCATGATCCAAATAATAACGATCTAGAAAACTATTTAATTCAAGCGTTTCTAAAAACTCCATATTCTTCACAGAAATCGGAGGATAAATGTTATATACCGTCTGAAGCTGAGATTGTGCCTCATATTTATCCAAACCATTATCAATATTGTTCCTTCTTAGTATTTCATTAAATGCCTGCTCTGCAGTAAAAGTTGCCGGCATCCCCTGTGCTGTCAGCCAATCTTGAATGGTTCGATTAAAGGTATAATAGAATCCCCCATTTCCATCCATAACAATTGGAAAGTTATCTCGATACAAGTCTCCATTTTCTTCTAAAATCCCAATTAATTGTAAAGCCTCTCGATTGATTTCCTCATCACTTAACTCTCCTGCACTAAAATGGACCGTGAAGCTAGGTTTATTTCCAGCTAACACCCTTCCATATCGATCATAAATTTGGCCACGAGGTGCAACTGTATAAAGCTTCTTTACGCTTATATTTCTCGCAGCCTCGGACCAATCACTGCCCTGCACTACTGTGAGAAAAAAAAGACGCGCTATAAGCATGCTCATTAAAATGCACGTAGCCACTAATATTTGATTATTTCTTGATTTGATCCAATGATTCATAGAAAATCCTCGTTAAACATATCTATCTTTTGGATTTTTTTCCAATCTTTTACCAATGATTAAATAATAAGAAATCGTAAAGATACTATTGTAAATTATAGAAATCGGCAATATCTTTGCCATATACAGAAATTGATAATGTCCGTTAAAAATAAAGAAAACAGCCCAATATATCAAATTAAAACTCATCGTACTGCTTATAGTTACAAATAACATCGACAATACATTATCTTGATACAATAAATTCTTAACATATAAAATGCTCAACCCAATGATAAAATATCCAAAGGAAGCAATACCTAATATCTCTCCAAAGCACAAATCTTGTATCAATCCAAAGAATATTCCGCCTACAATACCATGGTAGCCATCGTATAAGAATGTAAGTATAATCACAAGACTTAAGACTAAATTTGGTGTAACACCAAAAAAACTTAAATGATTTAATACAGTAGACTGTAGCAAGAATGCACCCAGGAAGAGTAAAAAAGAATGCCAGTATTTCACCTTTTCGCCCCTCTTTATTTATTAATCTGGAATAATAACGGTAACTTTTTGTATATTCTTAAAGTAAACCACCGGTTCTATTGTCAACGTTTTTAAAAGAGAATCCGTATCTAATGTAACGCTGCTTACCTTACCAATCGGAATACCTTGAGGATAAATACCGATGCCGGAAGTAAGGAGCATATCCCCTTCTCCTACCGATGCTTCCGGATCTAACATATAGCCTTTTAAGCTTCCCTTTCCATCTCCAGATAAAATCCCTAGAAGTTGGAGATTTCGAGAAACCTGAAAACTAACATTACTATTTTCATCAATCAGTGAAATAATTTTTGCCCAATCATTACCAACCTCAAGCACACGTCCAATCAAACCATCTCCACCTACGACAATGGAATCTTTCTTAACTCCATCCTTAGTTCCGGCATTAATCGTAAATAGATTAAACCAATTTGATCCATCTAACGCAATGACATCTGCGGTGACATGATTATAACTCTTATCTTTGCCCACATAATTTAAACTACTTGATAACTCTCGTAATTCTTTCAGTTCTAATTCACTTAATCGATTTTTGATAATTTGCTGATTTAATTTCGAAATCTCTGCCTTTAATTTTTCGTTTTCTTTTAATACAGACCGAAATCGGAAAATTCCAGAAAAGCCATTGCTTACTCCATTTCCGGCATCGGAAAGAGGTTCCTGTACTTGGGTGATTCCACCTTCTAATTTTCTTCCAAGCCAAGAATTATTCCCTTTATTTACAAAAGAAACTGCAATGATGATTATTAAACTCATTAACACGCCAATCACGGTTGCAAGTCTCGTGTGCTCTCTAAACCACTTCACTATTCTTCACTCCATTAATACTTTCTATTTCGATATGCGTGTCGTTTTACCCCTTCAATACTTTCTAGACTTCTTCCCGTTCCTTCAGCAACTGCTTCCAAGGCATTTTCTGCAATTGTTACATGCATACCTGTACTGTAATTTATAAGCCTGCCCATACCACGAAGTAATGCTCCGCCTCCGGTTAAAACAAGTCCATTATTTACAATATCAGCTGCCAATTCCGGTGGTGCTTTTTCTAAAGTATTTTTAATTCCCTCAATTAATGTACTTACCGGTTCCTCAAGAGCCTTCATAATATCAGCAGATGTGACAGTAATGGTTTTAGGCAAACCACTGATAATATCTCTTCCTCTTGCCTCCATAGATAGGTTCTCACTATCTTCATCCGGAAAAACACAACCTACTGTCTTTTTTATTTCTTCTGCCGTTTTCTCGCCAATTAAAAGGTTAAAATTCTTTCTCATATATGCTACGATTGCTTCGTCCATTTTATCACCGGCAAATCGAAGTGACGTACTGTTTACAATTCCGCCCAAAGCAATGATGGCAATATCAGAAGTTCCTCCTCCGATATCCGCTACCATACATCCATTTGCTGCATCAACATCCAGACCGGAACCAATTGCAGCTGCCATTGGTTCATCTAAAATGTACACATCCTTAGCACCCATTTGACGTACTACTTCCTCAACCGCTCGTTTCTCAACTTCGGTTACACCGGAAGGGACCCCTACCACAACCCGAATTTGTGAAAATGCAGAGCGTTGCGATACGGCTTTATTTAAGTATTCCTTTAACATGGTTTGCGTCATAACAAAATCAGAAATTACACCATCCTGTAATGGACGTACTACACGAATATGTCTTGGAGCTCTTCCTAGCATTTCTTTTGCTTCACGTCCAGTTGCCAATACTTGATTTGTACTTTCGTCCACTGCAATCACCGAAGGTTCATTTAATATAATTCCCTTATTCTTAGAATAAATCAACGTATTTGCAGTTCCTAAATCAATTCCTAAATCCTGTGAAAAAAACCTAAAATTCATTGTCATTTTCCCCCTATATACTTTGCATTTTCTGCAAATTAAAGCAATCCTTTCTCTTTAAAACTTACATAGACACCATCGCCGATGATTAAATGGTCCACCACAGAAATTCCCAATATTTTCCCTGATTCCACTAGACGTGCCGTTACATCCAAGTCATTCTGGCTCGGTTTTGGATGCCCACTTGGATGATTATGTACTACTATCATAGACGAAGCACTCTTTTTAATCGCGGAACAAAAAATCTCTCGTGGATGAACAATCGAACTGTTTAAATTTCCTATAGAAGCATCTTCCATTCCTATAATTTCATTTTTTGTATTTAAAAGTAAAACTCGAAAAAACTCTTTTTTTAAGTAACGTAATTCCTCCATAAAGAGTGCTGCAACCTCGTCAGGTGAATTAATTCGAATGCGTTTACTTCTTGGATTTGTTGCAATTCGTTTTCCAAGTGTAATTGCAGCAACAATCTGGCATGACTTTGCCATGCCAACACCTTTAACGGCACACAAATCCTGTGGCAAGCAATGACCCAAAAAAGAAATACCGTCTTCTTCAAGGGATATGATTCTTGCTGCCAAGGATAATGCGGTAGTGTCTCTTGTTCCGCTTCCAATCAAAATTGCTAGTAATTCAATATTTGACAGGGAAGAAACACCATATTTCATCATTTTTTCACGTGGACGTTCCTCCCACGGCATTTCCTTTATGGTAATCGTTCTTTTTAGTTTCTCTTGCTTCACTTAAGACTCCTTTCCCTATGGAAAGAAACCTCTCGTCGTTACAGTTCCCCAAACCCAAGAAAATCTAATTCCTTCAGAATGCGTTTCCAGGGAAATCCTACTACATTATCATAATCTCCTACAAACGCATCGATATACTTAGAAAAACTGCCTTGAATGGCATAAGCTCCAGCCTTATCCCACGCTTCGCCGCTTTCAATATAATCTATAATATCCTGATCGGAATAATTTTTAAAAATGACCTCCGTCGATTCATAAAAAACTCTTCGATTTGTCGTATTTGCTTCTACAATTGCTACTCCTGTTAAAACAAAATGCTTTTTATTTCGTAATAACTTTAATATACGTACAGCGTCCTCATAATCCTTTGGCTTACCTAAAATTTCGTCCTTATATACCAAAGTATCTGCTGCTAAAATAATACCGCTTTGGCATTGCTTTTCCACATAAAGTGCTTTTTTTAAAGCAAGATACATTACCGATTGGCAAACGGAAATATCCTTTGGAAGTATTTCATCTACCTCAGGTTTTATTATTTCCGGAAAAACCCCATGTTTTTGCATCATCTCTACTCTTCTGGGTGAACCAGAAGCTAGAATAATCTTGGATTTCATTCTTATTCCTCATTGTGTATCATTTTTTTGTGTATTTTGTCAAACTATGCGTACATAACATTGTAGCATTTTGAATGGCTTAATACAAGCTATAAACGTGTGAAAAAAAAGTGAAATAATAAAAGAAAAAACCATATTTTTTCTGTCAAGCAAAAGATAAAAATACTTTTGCCTGACTTTTCTTTATCCTGACAGGCACTATTTTCCATTTCCTTTCATATACTTCTAACATTGACCGACAATTTAGGAAAGGGGAATCACAGAATGAGCCTATCGTTAATTCTCACTTCTCTGTTGCTATCGAATCCCCTGGTATTGCTTTCCTCCTATGTTTCTATGGGTAATTCCTTTCCTCAACCCCTAACTGATAAAGAAGAGGCTTACTATTTAAAGCTTTATGAATCAGGAGACAAGGAAGCGAAAAACATTTTAGTGGAACGCAATCTCAGATTGGTGGCACACATTGCAAAAAAATATGGCAACACCGGAAAAAACCCAGACGACTTAATTTCGATCGGTACCATTGGATTGATCAAAGCGGTAAATACATACAAAGTCGGGAGATCGGTACGCCTGGCTACTTATGCGGCAAAATGTATCGAAAATGAAATATTAATGTCCATTCGAAGCAACAAAAAAGCAAGGGTAGAGATTTCTTTGAATGACCCAATCGGAACAGACAAAGATGGTAATGAAATAAGTTTTAATGATATTTTAGGTACTGATGCTGATGCAATTCTAGATGATATTGATAATAAAATACAAGTTAAAAAATTATATACTGCAATAACTGAACTTTTAAAAGATCGTGAGCGCAGCGTTATCATTAAACGCTTTGGTTTATCCGGTCAAGGCTGTAAAACCCAGCGTGAAGTGGCAAAAGAGCTTGGTATTTCCCGCTCCTATGTGTCTCGCATTGAAAAAAAAGCCATTTCAAAATTAAAAGAAGCATTTTCTGACGAACTAGAATTTTAAGAGAAAAGCGGGATAAGACTTTATACCTATAGAGCTTATCTCGTTTTTTTCAGACTGCTATCATCCATATAATCTTTTAAAAGATCTTCTGCCATCTCCTTAAATAACGGAACTGCTGATGCTCGGCCAGAGCCTCCCTTTTCAACAAATACTGTAATGGTATACTGAGGATTTTCTGCCGGAACAAATCCGGTAAACCATCCATGCACCACCTCTTGTCCACTTTCTGCCGCCTGTGCCGATCCCGTTTTTCCACCAGCTGACACATTTCCTAAATTATTTGCCGTTCCATACTTTACCGTATCAATCATAAATTGCTTCAGTATCTTTGCTGTTTCCAGGGAAATACATTGCTGTTTTTGTGCTAACGGATACAACTCCTGCTTTCCGTTCGTAACAATTCCACGAACCAATCTCAAATTGGTACATACTCCATTATTTGCAATGATTTGCGTCATCTTTGCAACTTGTATCGGGGTAACCAGTAAGCTGCCTTGTCCAATGGACAAATTTCCAATCCCAGCTCCTTGTACATCTTGTAAATTGGGAAGCATTCCAGATTTTTCACAAGAATATCCCTGCAAAGTTTTTCTATCAAATCCACAATTACGAGCCATATCCAAAATAGTCTGTCCGCCAATTTGCTTTCCAATTTGAATAAAGGTTGCGTTGCAAGATTTGGCAAATGCATCTTCAAAAGTAATCTCACCATGCCCCAAATCTCCTCCGGTTGCACATCCAATGGAGATTTCTCCCAGATCTTCATGACCTATACACGTAAAGATGTTATCTGGTTTTATACCATTTTCCAAAGCAGCAGCAGCAACTATGATTTTAAAAATTGAACCAGGAGGATATTGTCCTTGTGTTGCATGATTCATCAATTCCTTTCCATCACTCTCTAAGTATTTTTCAACTCCATTTGGATCAAAAATTGGTGTACTGGCACTGGCTAAAACGTCTCCCGTCTTTACATCTGTAATAATAATCGTTCCTTCAACATCATTCTGTTTTAATATAAGTTCTGCTTTTTTTTGAATGGATAAATCCAGTGTAGTTAGAAGTCCGACTTCTCTTCCCGTTGTTCCACGAATTCCTTTTCCGGGAATGATGTATCCGCCCCCATCAGCTACAGAATAAATATTTTTTTCTTGTTGCGAAAGATACTGCTCATAATCCTTTTCTAATCCGCTAACACCATTTCCATCAGCACCATTTAAATATCCGATTACATGAACAGCAGGCTGCTCATGGCTGTAACGCTGCCGTGTTTTCATAATAAAAGCACCATATTCATTTTCCAATTTTCTGGATGCTTCTTTATGAAATGTTCCACAGCGGTATACAACATATCGAAAATTATTGCTTCGAATTGGTTTCGCATTGATTGTTTTAAGCAATCGTTTACTTTCTGCGTTTATATCTTCTTTTCGAATGATATAGACATATTCTTCAACTGCATCCGTGATAGGATTTTGATTACGGTCATAAATCACTCCACGTTTATCAACACCTTCAATCATAATCCTATGCTGTCGGTTAATAACGGAAATGTATTCTTCCCGATCAATAATTTGTATCCAAGTTAATTTGACTACCAGTCCAAATATACAAAGATAAAAACAAACAATACAAAAAATAAGCCGTTTTCGCTGCTTGTTTTCCCATTTATCATCTTTCTTCTTTTTTATGCTCTTGTCCTTTTGATTAGAACCTTTTTTCATTTTTTCTCTCAATTCATCTTTACTTCCGCTTGCACTTTCTTATATTAAAATTTTTTCCAAAGAACAAAGATTTTATGCTTATGTAAACAATTACATTGAAATGAGAAAAAAGAACCTCTATAATTATGAATATTAAGATAACATATGATTGGAGGATAAAATGGCAACAATACGACCTTTTCAAGCAATACGTCCCTCCGCAGCATTTGCGGATCAAGTAATTTCCCTTCCCTATGATGTAATGAATCAATCGGAAGCGGCAGAAATGGCATCCGGCAACCCTTATAGTTTTTTACATATCTGCCGTTCAGAAATAGATCTGCCTCAAAACAGTAATCCATATAGTGACGAGGTATATAAAAAAGCAAAACAGAACATTTCTGATCTTTTAACTGAGGAAATCTTCATTCGTGAAGAAAAACCAATGCTCTATATTTACCGTCAAACAATGGACAACCGCGTTCAAACAGGTATTGTCGCTTGTGTTTCGGTTGATGACTATCAAAATAACGTTATAAAAAAGCATGAGTTTACTCGTGTAGAGAAAGAATTGGACCGAATTCGGCACTTTGATATCTGTAATACCAATACAGAACCAGTTTTCCTTACTTATCGAAAGGAAGAAGAAATTCATACCATTATCAGTAAATGGATTAATGCGCACAATCCGGAATATGACTTTGTAACAAAAGATGGCATTGGTCATATTCTTTGGAAAATCGATGATGATACTGCCATAGAAACTCTTACCAAAAAATTTCATCAAATTCCTTCTCTTTACATTGCAGATGGTCATCACCGTTCGGCTTCTGCAGTAAAGGTTGGGCTAAAACGAAGAGAAGAAAATCCAAATTATACAGGAAATGAAGAATTTAATTTTTATATGGCAGTCATCTTTCCGGATGAAGATTTGAAAATCTTTGACTATAATCGTGTCATTAAAGATTTGAATGGTTATTCAAAAGAAGAGTTTCTTGAAAAATTGGAAGAATTGTTTGAAGTAGCTCCTTCTGAGAAAAGCCCCTATGAACCGGAAGGCAAACATATTTTTTCCATGTACCTGGACGAGACATGGTATAAACTAACCGCAAGGAAAACCATTCTTTCCGACGATATTATTGAAGGCTTAGATGTATCAATTCTGCAAAATAATGTATTAGATCCGCTCTTAGGTATCAAAGACCCTCGTACTGATAAGCGAATTGATTTTGTAGGAGGAATCCGTGGTCTAAAAGAATTAGAACGAAGATGTCATGTTGATATGCAAGTTGCTTTTGCACTTTATCCAGTTTCCATTCAAGACCTTTTAACCGTTTCAGATGAAGGAAAAGTAATGCCGCCAAAATCAACCTGGTTTGAACCTAAACTTGGAAGCGGATTGTTTATGCATGAATTATAAAAAAGTTACTTAACAAGCTTTTCTATGTATAAAAAAAGAGGTAAAATCATTTGAATTTTTACCTCTTTTTTATCTTACTTTATTAAATTAATAATGGTATTGACCACGTCTTCAATTGTCATCTCTGTCGTATCAATTTCCAAAGCATCTTGTGCCTTACGTAAAGGATTTAACTTTCTGGTTGTATCATTAAAATCTCTTTGAATGATATCATCCTCAACCTGTTTCAGTGATAGTTCTTCTCCCTTATCCTTCAATTCTTTCCAACGGCGCAAAGCTCTTTCTCTTGTAGAAGCGGTAAGAAAGATCTTGTATTCCGCATCCGATAAGACATTTGTTCCAATATCTCTTCCATCCATAATGACACTCTTTTTCTCAGCCATTCTTCTCTGTAAATCCACAAGCTTTTCTCTAACTTCAGCGATTGCGGAACAAGCAGAAGCCATTTTTGCAACCTCTGCAGTTCGAATTTTATCACTAATGCAAACTCCATCTAAATAAATATCCTTTCCATTAAAATCGATGTTCGTTTGATCCAACATTTCTTTTATCCGGTGGATTTCGTCTTTAGAAATTTCTTCGCACATCATTTTATATCCAACTGCTCGATACATTGCACCTGTATCAATGTACTCGATTCCAAGTTCCTTCGCTACCTTCTTGGCAATTGTACTTTTTCCGGAACCGGATGGTCCATCCACTGCAACTTTAAATATCTTATTCATATTTTTTTATAGAGTCCTTTCCATCCTTACCATGGCTAAGTAATTTTTCAATTTCGGCAACAAAGGTATTAACATCCTTAAACTGCCGATATACTGAGGCAAATCGAACATAAGCAACCTCATCCAAATCCTTCAAGTGCTCCATGATTACTTCACCGATGATTTTGCTCTCAATCTCTTTTTCCATCATATTGTTTAAGCCTCGTTCAATTTCATTGACAATGCTTTCAATGGATGCAATGGATACAGGTCGTTTCTCGCAAGCTTTTATGATTCCATTCATTACTTTATTACGATCAAACGCTTCACGGCTGCCATCTTTTTTTACAACCATGAAAAAAACAGCCTCAACCTTTTCATAAGTAGTAAATCGTTTTCCACAATTGTCACATTCTCTTCTACGTCGAATGGCATGTCCTTCTTCCGTAGGTCTAGAATCGATTACACGTGTATCTGCATTTTCACAAAATGGGCATCTCATAGGTTTTTTCCCCCCCTATCGGCAGTCTGACTGCCTTCCTGCTACGATTCATGTATTACCTAGATTTTACCGATATATACCGATTTATGCAAGGTTTTTCTTTCATCAATCCTCAGTTTCAGGGTTTTCATCAAAGTCTTCCATATTTATATTGATCCCTCCATTCTTTTGAGAAGAACGATAAAGGAACTCTCCCTCAAATCCTCCATTAATGTCAACCAATATTACATCATCTCCGATTCTCTTAATATCTCTCCACTTAATTACCTGTTCATCATTACGTCCAAAAAACGAAAAAAAGCTACGTTGTACCGGTATGATAATTCCTTCAATGGTTCCTTTTTCTAAATTAACTTCTAAATCCTCTACAAAACCTAAGCTTTTTCCATCATAAATATTAATCACTTCTTTTTGCTTAATGTCCTGTGTACTTATCATTTTAACATCCTCCCTATTGAGTTAGCTATTTTAATCTTCTCACTTTTTACATTTTTAATATAGATTTCATAATACTATTCCATAATAAAGATATGTTACATTGGGTTAAAATATGATATTATGTTTGTGGTCTATTTCGGGATTTCAAATAGGACTCTAAATCAGAAAGGATTTTTTATAAATATGGCAGATCAGCAATTACAAGCAGAAATACAAAAACGTCGCATCTTTGGAATTATATCTCATCCGGATGCCGGTAAAACAACATTAACGGAAAAACTTCTGCTTCATGGTGGTGCCATCCGTGAAGCAGGTAGTGTAAAAGCAAGAAGAAATGCTAAATTTGCAACCTCAGACTGGATGGAAATTGAAAAACAACGTGGTATTTCGGTTACTTCCTCCGTTATGCAATTTAATTATAAAGGAAAAGTAATTTCTATTATGGATACGCCAGGTCACAATGACTTCGGTGAAGATACTTATCGAATTTTAACCTCTGTAGATAGTGCAGTTATGGTAATCGATGGTGCAAAGGGTATTGAAGCGCAAACTAAGAAACTTTTCCAGGTGTGTAGTATGCGTGGCATTCCTATCTTTACTTTTATCAATAAATTTGAC
>JAYFPL010000140.1:0-19561 GCA_034927775.1 Anaerovorax sp.
GCTAAAGATCCTTTAGATGCCATGGAAGAATTGGAAGAAGTCCTCGGTATGCCTTCGGTCGCCGTTACCTGGCCGATTGGTTGTGGATTAAATTTCCAAGGAGTGTATGATCGATTAGAAAATGTCGTACATTTATATAAACAAAAAGAAACAATTATGTTAGGTGAAGAAGGTGTCTTTGGTCCTGAATTGGAAGGCATATTGACTTCTTTTAATCTAGAAAGTCTTCGAACTGAAATTGAATTAATCACAGGTGCCGGAAATGTATTCGATGAAGAACAAATCAGAGCTGGTAAACTCTCTCCTGTATTTTTTGGATCCGCACTTGCCGATTTTGGTGTTACTACATTTTTAAATCATTTTCTCAATTTATCTCCTACTCCTGGAGCACGAAAAACAACCGATGGACAAGTAGAACCAACCGATGAAAATTTTACAGGATTTATCTTTAAAATCCAAGCAAATATGAATCCTGCCCATCGTGATCGTTTGGCTTTTTTGCGAATTTGTTCGGGAGTATTTGAACGAGGAATGACAGTTACCCTATCCAGAACAGGAAAGCCGATTAAATTAAGTCAATCAACGCAGCTTATGGCAAATGAACGTGAAACCATTGATAAAGCTTATGCAGGTGATGTTATCGGTATTTATGATACTGGTAATTACCAAATTGGAGATACTTTATCTACCACTAAGGAACCTCTTTTCTTTGAGCCGCTTCCAACCTTTCCACCAGAACTATTTTCCTTGGTTACACCTGTAAATTCATTAAAAGCAAAGCACTTTCAAAAAGGTGTATCTCAACTGGCACAAGAAGGTGCCATTCAGGTCTACCGAAACTTATACAACGAAGTTGTTATTGGTGCTGTAGGCGTATTACAATTTGAAGTGTTTGAATATCGTTTAAAGAATGAATATAATGCAGATATACGTATGCAAAGCTTAGACTTTAATGTAGCGAGATGGATCAATCCAGAACAATTGGAACTTGTAAAAGAAAGTTTGGACTCTAGATGTATGTTAGTTTTTGATCACTACAATCGTCCGCTCATCCTCTTTGCAAATCAGTTTACCTTAAATTATTTTATCGAACGCTACAAAGATATTACTTTAATAGAAGCTTTGGATGTAAACAATACTCTTACTTTATAGATAGATAGGTGAATTCAATGGATATTTTGATTGGCTTGTTTCTTTGTTTTCTTTTACTGGTCATTACAGTACAAAAAGGGTTATTTTTAGGATATGCCCTTTTTCTTTGTTGGGTTATTTTTGCATGGATTGCAAAGAGAAAAGGAAAAACACTGAAAGAGATTATCACAATGTCCTATGAGGGCGGGAAGCGTTCTTTTCTTATTTTACAAATTTTTCTTCTAATTGGCTGTATCATGAGTGTATGGATTACAGCCGGAACGCTTCCTACTTTAATGTATTATTGCTTAAATTATATTGCTCCGGATTGGTTTGTTTTGTTTTCTTTTTTAATTTGTGCTCTTATCTCTTTTTTGATTGGAAGTTCTTTTGGAGCAGTAAGTACGATGGGAATTGCTCTTATTACGCTTGCAAGAGGTGGAAATATTCCACTTGCACTAATGACGGGTGCAATCATGTCCGGTGTCTATTTCGGTGACCGTGGGTCTCCTGTTTCTTCTGCGGCGGCTTTGACTGCAACAATTACAAAAGCTGATCACATGACTAATGTAAAAAACATGGGAATCTCATCCATTCTGCCCATGCTATTATCTATATTTTTTTATGGAGGTTTTTCTTTATTTTATCCGCTTAAGCTGGCAAACAGTCCACTTCCTTCCACACTGAAGAATTCCTTTGTCATATCGCCTCTTATGCTTGTTCCTGCACTGGTACTCTTTTTATTGCCTGTCTTAAAAGTAGGTGTTAAGACTTCCATGATTCTCAGTATTTTATCTGCATTACTGCTTAGTCTTTTTGCACAAGGAGTTTCTTTTTTTTCTGTAATGAAAGCCATGGCAATTGGTGTTACTTTTAAAGAAGGCCCACTTGCCGGCGTTCTGTCCAGCGGTGGAATTCGCTCAATGCTGATTACTTACATTATGCTGTTTATTTCTTGCTCTCTTGCTGGCATTTTTGAGAGCATCCATGCCTTTAATGGGTTGGAGAAACAAATTCAAAAATACAATCGTTCTCCAAAATGGCGATTTGGTCTAACAGCCATCATCGGAACGCTCGCTTCGTCCTTTGGCTGTAATCAAACCATTGCTACCATCGTCACCCACGATATAATGAAACCATGTTATGATGAAACAGATCAAAATCAATTTGCTTTAGATATTTCCAATAGTGCTATCATTATTTCCGGTTTAATTCCTTGGTGCGTTGCTTCTTTTGTTCCAACCTCTATGTTGGGAGTACATAATGCCAGTTATTTACCATTTGCTTTCTATATGTATAGTCTTCCTATTTTAGCGTTTGTCCTATTCCCAATAAGCGGGAGAGCTAAAATCAGAAATTAATCAATTAACATTCGAATCCATTTTTTACTTTTATATCTTTTCCAAAATATTACCGCTTTTACAATTTCATTAAGAGAAGATAGCCCAACAGCAAAATGAAGGGGAAGTTTAAAAACGAGAACACCTAAAAAAGCAAGCGGTATCCCAAGTAACCAATTCCCGGCTAAATCAAGCAGCATTGTATAATGCGTATCCCCTCCTGATCGCAAAATCCCACAAACAAGTACATAAACAATCATTTTGGGGGTTAAAAACAATGCCCACACGAAAAGAGTATTCATAAGCATCTCTGTGGTTACTGCATCAAATTGGTATAACTCTGCAATCCCTCCTCGAATCAAAATTAATATCAATGTAATTACTACATTCATAGCAAATAGTATTCTCAAGAAAGATTGACTGTAACTCTCTGCTTTTTTTAATTGATTACGCCCTAATTCTTCTCCTAACATAACGGCTGCAGCATTTCCTACTCCAAAAAATAAAGATTGGAAAAACTCATTTACAACAGAAGCCACTTGAACTACGGCTAAAGCAGACGGTCCTAGAATCCCGTAGGCAATGAAAGTGATTGTTGTTGCAATGCTCCAACCTCCTTCAGATATAACAACAGGGACTGCTGTTTTCATTACTTTTTTAAACATGGATTGATTGAATGAAAATAGTTCGGTTATTTTACCTGCTAAAGGATGTTCTCTATGATTGTAAATAAATATGAGCAAAGCAAAAATTTCTATAGATCTTGCAATAACGGTAGCTATGGCGGCTCCTTGGACACCCATCTTTGGAAGATTAAAATTTCCATAGATCAATCCGTAATTCAATACTGTATTTATGCTAAGTGCAATTGCATTGATGATAGTAGGGACTTTTAAATTTTGAATGGATCTACAATTATAACTAATTGCAAAAGACATCGCTGTAAACAAGTAAGAAAGACATGCAATTCGAAGATATTTGGTACCTAGAGCTATGACTAAAGTATCTCTAGCAAAAAGCCATAAAATTTGTGGAGCAAAGATTTCTACACATGAGATAACAAAAAAAGCCATAAAAAAAGCTACCATATAATCAATTCCCAAAACTCTGCGAATATTTTTTATATCTTTTACACCCCAATATTGTGCCGTATAAACAGCTGCCCCGCTGAAGATTCCATAGCATATCGTTGTAAAAATAAAATAAATTTGATTAGCGGCACCAACAGCTGCCAATTCAAGCACTCCAACTCTTCCAATCATCAAAGTATCTACAATATTTAAACCAATACTGATCAAATGTTGTATAACGATAGGAACTGCAATAAATAATGCTTTGCTGTAAAAATTTTTTTCTTGTTTATACAAATTAAATTTCTGTTTAAACTCTAACATAAACGACTCCATCATTTCTTAGAAATACTTTGCACTTTTTATCTTATCAAATATAACCTATTTATTCCATCAGATTTAAAGAAAAATAATTTGTTACATAAAAATAACGCCCTTAATTTTAAGAGCGTTATTAAAAACTAAAATAATATTATGTCTTATAATTGTCTTCGCATTTTTTCCAATGCTCCTTTTTCTAATCTAGAAACCTGAGCCTGACTAATTCCAATTTCGTCGGCAACCTCCATTTGTGTTTTACCATCAAAAAATCGCATAGTCAAAATATGGCGCTCTCTGAGTGTGAGTTTTTTCATTGCCTCCGATAAAGAAAGGTTTTCTACCCAATGAGCATCTGTATTTTTTGTATCTCGAACCTGATCCATTACATAGATAGCATCCCCATCATCATGAAATACCGGTTCAAATAAAGAGATTGGTTCCTGTATCGAATCAAGGGCTAAGACTACATCCTCTCTGGGTATATCCAGTTCTGTAGCAATTTCCATGATTGTAGGCTCTCTTTGATTCATACGCATTAGGTGCTCTTTTGCCTGTAATGCTTTATAAGCCGTATCTCTTAAGGAACGACTCACCCGAATGGCATTGTTATCTCTTAAATAACGCCGAATTTCTCCAATAATCATTGGCACTGCATACGTTGAAAATTTCACCTCATGTGCCGTATCAAAATTATCCAAGGCTTTAATTAATCCAATGCACCCAACTTGAAACAGGTCATCTGAGTTCTCACCTCGGTTATTAAATCTCTGAATCACACTTAATACCAATCGCAGATTCCCTCTAATAAACTCATCTCTTGTCTGTTTATCCCCCCCCTTAATTTTTTCAATCATCCTTTTCATTTCCGCATCCTTATAGACCGGAAGTTTTGATGTATTCACACCGCAAATTTCTACTTTGCCTGCCATGAAAAAAGGTCCTCCGCATTCTTTTTTTGCCCCCCAAAGCATAATGCATCGTCCTTATTATTTATGTACAATGGCTAGCATTTTTATTCTATCCTAGCTTCTTAATTTCCTTTTGTAGGCGAGAAATTATTTTTTTCTCTAGTCTGGAAATATAAGATTGTGAAATACCCATAAAATCTGCAACTTCTTTTTGTGTCATCTCTCTCCCATTAATTAATCCAAACCGCATTTCCATAATCTTTCTTTCTCTAGGAGTGAGCTGTTTCAATGCATAAATTAAAAGATTACGATTAACCTCTTCCTCAATATGATTATACACAATGTCTGTTTCTGTACCTAAAATATCCGATAACAATAATTCATTTCCATCCCAATCTACGTTAAGGGGTTCATCAAAAGAAACCTCAGTTCGATTTTTGCTGGTTCGCCTTAAATGCATTAATATTTCATTTTCAATACACCTAGATGCATAAGTTGCTAATTTAATATTCTTATCCTTTTTAAAGGTATTCACAGCCTTAATTAAACCAATGGTTCCAATTGAAATTAAATCTTCAATATTAACACCTGCATTTTCAAATTTCTTTGCAATATAAACAACAAGCCTTAAATTTCGTTCAATTAAAATAGTACGTACAGCTTCAGTATTGGTTTCCATCTGTTCCATCAATTCCAATTCCTCTTCTGCAGATAAAGGCGGCGGCAGTACATCCGTTCCCCCTATATAAAATATCTTTCTTGGTTTTCGGTGAAAGAAAAACCATAATATTTGATTTAATGTCCAATTTACAAACCCCATAATTTTAAACATGACAAGCAATACCCCTTTCCATCACCATTGGGTGCAGAAGCACCGAATAGCGTTCCTCGCTCCAGCTTTTACCAAAAGAGCCATAATAAATTCCTAAAATTACATCCTCCGATTCTGGCTTCATCCCATCCCTTGAAATGATAAGTTTATCCGGTTTTACTCCAATAAGAAATCCGTTTCCTTCACTGACACATTCATAAGGAATCAATCGTAATCTCTGTATAAATCTTTCATCCTTTAACTTACTGTAAAGAGCTAAAGAATCTTTTTCTGTTCGAAATATATCAGCGATTTCCATTGTAACAAGTGGTAAAAATGCATCTAATTCAATTAAAAATACAGGTTTTCCTGTACATGGATCAGACAAAAAATTACCCGTATCCACCATTCCACGCAGAAGTACTTTTTTTGCCTCTAGAGTAATTTCCACTTGTGCAATTACCCCAGACTGGTCTATGCACCTTCCCCTTATGAAATCCGCAAATATATGAATGAGTAAATATGCAATTGCGCAACCAATCAAAATATTTAAATAGCTCACTTGTTCTATGTAAAGGCTACTGTTATTTGTAACACCCGAAATTCCAATAAAATACATCATTCCTATGGTGATTCCACCCATGGCAAAACTAACCAAATAAAAGACCAAAACTAACTTCCGAAATTGTGCTTTTTCTTTTTTCCCAAATACGATTAACATTAATATAACGGAGAAAATTAACTTTAATGCAATCGAGAAAGGTATGGGCATTCCATCAATAAAAAGAACAAAAGAATAAATACCACAGAGACTGCAGCCGAAGAGCAAACGCCTTTTCAAGGCTTGCAAGCCGCAAATTTTACTAGTCAGCTTTAGAATAAGATATCCAGTAATGAAATTTTCAAGAAAGAGATACTCTCCGTAAATGACCATATAAAAACCCCCCTTCTCGGCTCATCTCTTTTACGATTATCGCTCGTTTCAGGGGGGTGTTTTTGTCAAAAGGTATTGTCGAACCTTTCTTTATTCTCTCTTATTTTATTGCTTTTTTTGCAGTTTCAACTAATTGTGCAAAACCGTTTGGATCATAAATTGCCATTTCAGAAAGCATCTTACGATTGATTTCAAGACCGGAAACCTTTAATCCGTTCATCAATTTGCTGTAGGAAATGTTGTTCATTCTAGCAGCTGCATTGATTCTAGCGATCCAAAGTCTTCTGTATTCTCTTTTCTTATTTTTTCTTCCTACATACGCAGAACGAAGGGATCTCATAACCGCTGGATTTGCTGCTCTAAAGATCTTGCTCTTTGCGCCATAAAAACCTTTTGCTAACTTTAATATCTTCTTATGTCTCTTTTTGGAATTCATTCCTCTTTTTACTCTTGCCATTGTTTCTTACCTCCTAATATTACACGTTCAATACAGACTTAATTCTCTTGTGATCTGCACTTCCAAGAATTGTAGACTTTCTTAAGCCTCTTTTTCTTTTCGTGCTTTTCTTTGTAAGAATATGGCTCTTGTATGCCTTATGTCTTTTTACTTTACCGGTACCAGTTACCTTGAATCGTTTCATTGCTCCTCTATGGGATTTCATCTTTGCCATTTCAAAATTCCTCCTATTATCTATCGGTTTTCGGTGCTAAAATCATATACAAGCTTCTGCCTTCAAATTCCGGCTTCTTTTCCTGTACACTAATCTCAGAAACAATTTCATAAAACTTTTCCATTACGCTCTGTCCAACGTTGGAATAACCCTTTTCTCTTCCCTTAAAACGCAAACTTACCTTAACCTTGTCTCCGTCTTTTAGGAACTTTGCAGCGTTATTTGCTTTGACAGTCAGATCATGTTCCTCAATGAAAGTACTTAAACGAATTTCCTTCACCTGAATAATTTTTTGTTTCTTTTTTGCTTCTTTTTCTTTCTTTTGAAGCTCGTATCTATACTTTCCATAATCTAATATTTTACAAACTGGCGGTTTTGCATTGGGCGCAATGTTAACTAAGTCTAACTTAGCTTCATTGGCCTTATCCATAGCCTCTTGTATACTTACAACTCCCAATTGGGTTCCATCCGTATCGATTAGTCTTACTTCCTTTTCACGAATTTCTTCGTTAATCTGATTTTCCTTGCTAATTGCCTCGCACCTCCTACTTAAATCAAAAAGCGGATAACTAAGTACCCGCTAAAATATACAAATCATCTATAAAACGAAAATGATTTTGTCATATTAACCTTAACAGCATATACCGTAAGGTGAGAAGCGGAATACTTCTTCTTTATTACCTGCATTAATAACAATACCATTTATGTTCTTTAGTGTCAATCTTTTTATAGATAATTATATTAAATTCTTATTATTTTTTATTCTTATAATAAGATAATAAAAACTAATCTTTTTATAACAGTAATTGTACCAATAACACAATAAAAATTAATGCTGTAGGATATGTGCTGGCATAGCTCGCAACTACCATGTCCGTTTTACAAGTTGTAATTAAACTACCTAATGCCGGAGTACTTGTCATTCCTCCGCATATGCTCCCAAGCGCGATTAGAATATTCAGTTTAAAAATCTTATATGCTAGTAAAAATCCAATCAACATAGGAATTAACGTAATCAGCGCACCTACCAAAAACAATGATACTCCGTATTCACTTACTACCTGAAGAAATCCCGTTCCTGCTTGAGTACCTGCACCTGCTAAAAAAAGAACCAATCCAAATTCTCTCATGATATCAAGCGTTGCCTTTGGTACTTCGATTGATTTATTTGCTATTTGTCTTATATTTCCTATGATAATTCCTAAAAAAAGAGGTCCCCCCGACATTCCTAGGCTAATTGAGGTTTCTCCAATTAGAGGGATTTCCAAATTGCCAAATAACGTGCCCAAAAATACCGTGCATATAAAAATTAAAATACCTGTAGGTTCTAATGGCTCTAAAGATTGCCTTAATTCTTTTTCGGTTTGATGACTCTCGCTATCCATATCTATGATGAATTGAGCCAACTCTTCTGACTCTTTTTCTACCGAAACATGCATGAAACGCGGTAAAAGTTGAACAAACAAAACAACTCCTAAAACGCCAAACGGATATGCAATCCCATATCCTACAGAGATCATAGGATTATCCAAACAATTTAAAGCTGCTGCCAAGCCCGGTGTGCTGGTTAATGCACCGGTTAACAACCCTACCATAAGGTTACGCGGTATGTTAAAAGAAACAGATATGCACAAAGTTATTATGCCGCCTGTTGCTATGATAATAACTCCTATTAAAAAATAAGCATATGCTTTTTGGCGAATGGTTTTAAAAAACAATGGTCCTGCAGTCAATCCAACGGAAGCCACAAAAAATACTAAACCGAAATTTCGAATTAAAGTCGGAACTTCAAATCCGATATGCCCAAAAAACAAAGCGACCAAAAGTACTGCTGAATTTCCCAACTTTATACCTTTAAATTTTATTTCACCAGCAAAATAACCTAAAGCTATAATTAAAAATACAATTTCCACATTTCTCCTCCAAAACCATTATTATTTTGATGTCTTCTTTAAATATTTACCGGTTTTATAGGATATAATTTCTCCATTTTTCACTGTCAGATTTCCGTTTACAATTACATGCTCTATGCCAATGGGTTCTTTCTGTGGATGTTCAAAAGTAGCTTGATCCAGTATCGTATCTTTATTAAAAATAACAATATCTGCATCAAATCCTTCTGCTATCTGCCCTTTAGAATGGATCCCAATTCGTTGTGCTGGCATCAGAGTCATTTTATTGATTGCATCAAAGAAATTTAATTTTTTATCCTCACGAGTATACTTGCCTAAAATTCGCGGAAAGGTCCCTGCGCCACGTGGATGACCACTGTGATTTCGATATAATCCATCGCTTCCAACCATTATTAAAGGATGTTGCAATGCCATTACAATTTCGTCTTCATTCATAACCATAGCTACGGCTATCATCTGTGGATATTCTTTTCTCGCTTTATAAAACAAATCCTTTGAACAGAGCATACCCTTATACGGTTCTTCTGTAAGCAGTATGGAATCATAACTCTTTCCCCAAGCTTCAAAACAGCCTTCATCAAAAACTGCAGATCCAATTGCGGAACTAAAAGCGGCATAAGGATAGGCATCTGCCATAACGTTCAATCCTTCTTCACTCAATTCACTTAACATATTCAAAATCTTTTGCATATTCCCATATGCTGAAAGACTTGATATATGTGCAATCTGAAGAGGAATATCAACATTTCTAGAGATATATACCATTTCCATTAATGATTCGGGAGCATTCATAGCATCTTTCCTGTAATGAAATGTTAAAAACAAATTATCTCTTCCTTGAATTTCTTTACATATTTCAATCGCCTCATTGGTATCTGTCCCCGGACAGTATTCCAATCCAAAACTTACACCAACCGCACCCTCTTCAACTGCTTCATAAAGTTGAATTCTCATCTGTTCAATTTGTTTCTTCGTAGATTTTGCATAAGGGTCTATATTACCCACTTGCTTTCTGAGGAAATTATTTCCTATGCAGCTCATATAATTGATTGGAGAGCCTACATAATTCACAAATTTTTCGAGTTCCCGCGGATGCTGTCGATTATTTCCGCAATTTCCTGCAACCGCTGTAGTAACACCCATAAGTGCCATTCTCTCTGAAATATCATACGTTGTTCCATGTGTTAATTCAAAATCCTCTTCATGCATATGGATATCAATAAATCCCGGAGAAACGCACATACCCTGTGCGTCAATCTCCGTTTTAGCCAAAGTGTAAATCGTTCCTACAGATTGTATGATACCATCCTTGATCCCCACATCACCTTGAATAAACTTTTTATTTTTTACATCTACAATAAAACCATTTCGAATGGCTAAATCTAACATACTTCCACCCCGCAAAATTCAATGGCAATCTGCGCATATAGATTAACAAAGTCAACTAGGTCTTTTAAAGGAATCCTTTCATCTTTCGTATGTGAATATTTTAAATCCCCAGGCCCTAAAACTAATGTAGGTATTCTTCCATATGTTGAAATAACTCCTGCATCTGTCCAGCCTCTTCTTCGAGCAATCTCTGGCTCTCTTTTCAAAAAATCTTTTAAAATTTTATAAGTACTTTTTACAATTTCAGCATCCGGTTCTGCAATAAGCGGAGCATGATCAAAATAATTCATCCTGTTTTCATCCATACATATAAGTTCAGCCTTAAATTTTGGATCATCTGCAGCTATTTCATCCAAAATATCTTGATATTCTTTTAATACAGACTCCACCGTTTCACCCGGTATGTATCGTCGATCAATTTTAATACTGCAATTATCAGCTACCGTACTTGGTTGGCTACCTCCAGCAATTGTACCAAAATTCATAACGGAAGGTCCCATATATTCATTTTTTCTTGTTTCAAGAAGTGGCATTAATTTTTCTTCTATCCTCTTTATAACAGTAGCTGCCTTGGAAATTGCATTTACTCCATTTTCAGGTATTCCTCCATGTGCTGCAACACCGAATATTTTTATTTCAATCCACTCTAATCCTCTATGCCCTAAAGCATAACCATAATTGGATGGTTCACCTACTATAGCACCATCTACTTTTATATCAGTTTCTAATAAATGTTTTATATAGTGCTCCGTACCGTCACTCTTTTCCTCTTCTCCAACAGCTGCAACAAAAACGATATCACCTTTTAATTTGATGCCGGATCTTTTAATTGCAAGCATCGCCGTTATCATACATGATAGCGCACCCTTCATATCATTTCCGCCTCTGCCCCATAAAAATCCATCTTTTATATATGCTTCAAAAGGTGCAATACTCATATCATAAGGAGGAACTGTATCCGTATGACCATTTAATAGAATCGTTCTGCCCCCACCAGTCCCCTTTAATTTTACGATTACATTTCTTCTTTCTCCTTCTACAGTTTCCATCACTGCATCCAGGTCATTTTCTATGCAATAACGATAAATAAATTCAGCCACTTTGCTTTCTCTGTTTTCTACAAGACGATGACTTGGAATTCGAATTAATTCCTGTGTTAAAGAGATTACTTCATCATTTGTATAATAATCATTAAAGTACATTTTCCATTTCCTCCTTAAAACGGACCATAATTAATTGTTGTAGCAATTATCATAAATATTGCACCAATGAAAATCCAGATTCCAATAATTGGGGCTACATATTTCACCCATTTTTCATAAGGAATCTTTGCCATCGATAGATTACCCATCAATGCGGCAGAAGTCGGAATAATAGAGTTCGTGAATCCGTCTCCAAACTGGTAGCCAAGTACAGCAGTCTGACGTGTTAATCCTATAAAATCCGCAAGCGGTGCCATGATTGGCATTGTTGCAGCTGCCTGCCCTGAACCCGAAGGAATAAAGAAATTAATGATTACCTGAACCAACATCATTGCCACAGCTGCTACTGTCTTAGGCAATCCTACGATGACGTTTCCTAAAGCACTTACAATACTATCTATAATCATGCCGTCTTGCATTACGATTAAAATTCCTCTGGCAACGCCCACTACTAACGCTCCGAAAACAATTTCTTTTGCACCGATTACAAACTGTCTTGCCATTTCACTTGGAGCTAACTTTCCTATGAGTCCACCAAAGATACCAATCATAAGAAAGATTGTACTTATCTCCATTAGATACCATCCTAGCTTGAAGATTCCATAAATCATTGCACCTAGCCCGATAACAAAGGTTAACATTACTAAAACGTGATTTATCGTCATTGGTTTTATATTACTTAAATCAATGTTACTATCTTTTTCATCAATTTCCAATTGGCGTACAATACTAATAGATGGATCTTCTTTTACCTTTTTAGCATATCGAAGAATATATAAAGATGTTGCTATAATCATTACGCCCCATACTACAAACCGCAGTCCAATTCCAGAAAACAAAGGAAGTTCTGCAATTCCTTGCGCAACTCCTACAGTAAAAGGATTTAAAAACCCAGAACTAAATCCGCAGCATGCACCTAATATAATCATTGATGAGCCTACTAAGGCATCATAGCCCAGTGCTCTGGCTAATGCAATCCCAATTGGTATAAATACAATTGTCTCCTCTGCCATTCCAATGCTTCCCCCAAGTATGGAAAAGATCAGCACAAACATTGGAATAATTATTTTTTCTTTTCCACGTAATGAAAGTGCGGCTTTACAAACCCCTGCTTCTACTGCACCGGTTGCCGCGATTATCTGGAAAGAACCCCCAACAATAAATATAAGGAATATAATCTCTGCGGCTGCCTTCATGCCACTAGGTACAGAATAAAATACATCAAAAAAATTAACTGGATTTTGTTCTACATAATGAAAACTAGCAGGATCTACTATACTTCTTCCTGTATTAATCTCTTCAACTCGTTCAAACTGACCGGCTGGAATAATATAAGTGCATATTGCCATAATTACAATCATTAAAAATAAAATAACATATGTATGTGGGATTTTAAATTTCTTCTTCTCACTAAAATTTTGATTTGTCATTTTTTCCCTCCTGATCATTATAATTAACACGAAACGACTTTCCTTTTTTCCTTTCTTTTTATCGTTCACCTCCTTATAAAAGAAAAGAAATAATAAATGGTTTTAAATATAAAAAAACCTTTTACTGCAATAAAAATCAAGCGTTTGAATACCCCTGCTTGATTTCTATAGTCTTCGTAAAAGGTAGTTTTACAATTATAGAAATTAGGTCATTTTATTATTTTATCTTTACTCATTTATTTTCAGTTATATCTAGAAACTTTTCTTTGCAATTTCTTAAAGCATATGTCACTGGTTTTCTTGCAACTCCGAAATAATTATGCTTTAAAGCCCTCTCAATTGTTCCAAAATCTAATAGATTCTTACCAATTAAGAGCCTTTTAATGTAATCTCGAGCCAGCTCAGTGGTTAGAGAACAATCTACATTAATGATAACTCCACTATTTCGTTCCACCTCTAAGCTAACTACGATATAACCGCCATATTGTTCAGCAGAGGTTGTTCCCGATTGAATATGTGAATATCCTGTTATTAGTATATATTCTTTAAACATAATAAATATCCCATTCAGAATTATCTTAATATTTAGATTTTACCATTTCTGATGATATTTGCAAGACATTTTGTTATAATATTTTATTTTTTTATACATTTATTTACTTTACTATTTATTAAAATTCGAACGCATGTTTACTTTTTGTTTATATTATGCTATCCTATTTTTATAAATTTTATAAAAACAATCAAAGGAGGCAAAAATGGAACAACTAAAAGAACGTGAAAAGCAGATTCTATCCTATATGCAAAATGAAATCAAAACAAAGGGATATCCGCCTACAGTTCGTGAAATGTGCCAGTTTTTAGGGATTAAATCCACCTCCACTGCACATAAAGATCTTGCTAATTTAGAAAAAAAAGGATATATTCGTAAAGACCCTTCAAAACCAAGAGCAATTGAAATACTTTATCAAAATCAAAATGAAGATCAAATTTCTAACGATTCCCACGTACAAAATGACTACCTGACATCTACATTAAAACAGACTTCCGAACACTTGGATGTGTCAGAAATTCCGGTAATTGGCCGCATTGCTGCCGGCACTCCAATTTTAGCCGAAGAAAACATCGAAGATACATTCCCTCTTCCGAATCGTTTCTTGTCTAAAGGAAATAACTTCATGCTTACCGTTCATGGTGAAAGTATGATTGAAGCTGGTATTTTTGATGGTGACTATATTCTTGTAAAACAGCAAAATGTTGCAAACAATGGGGATATTGTAGTTGCAATGGTTGATGGATTTGAAAGTGAAGCAACGGTAAAAACCTTTTATCGTGAAAAGGACCATATACGACTGCAGCCGGAAAATCACACAATGAGTCCAATCTTAGTTAAAGATGTAAAAATACTTGGATTAGTCAAAGGCGTATTTCGTTACTTATAATTTTTATTTACAATACAAAAGGAAGCTATCAAAAATGGCTTCCTTTTTGCGTTTCCTTTATATTTTCACATTCACAATATGATATTTTTATTGAAACTTTTAAAACCCCATTACGATCTGAATTAAAAATGGTATAAAAATTGTCACAATAACACCACTTACAATTGCATAAATAGCAATTCGGTCATTTGTTGCGCTGACAATTGCAGGTAAACAGGTATCCATAGCAGAAGATCCTGACAATGCGATGCATTCGATAAATCCAACTTTCTTGGCAATCAAAGCCACTAAAACGATTCCTCCAATTTCACGAAATACATTCGCCAAAAAAGCTGTAGCACTTAAAGTTGCAGAGTATTCTGCAAGCATCATCGGAGCAAGTGAATACCAGCCTAATCCTGCTGCAACACCAACGGTTTCCTGAATCGTCATTGGTAAAACCAGCCCAGATAATGCACCAAAAGTTAATGTTCCTATAATGATGGCAAAGGGAAAAAGAAATACGCGAAATCCTACTTTTCTTATTTCTTTCCAAATGGTTTCTTGCCGACCGATGTCCAATCCAACCAAAAACAAAATGACGCAAAGTCCACCCTTAATTAGATATTCACAAAAGAAAACCCAAGAATCAGGGACAAAGAAATACCCTGCCAAAATTCCTACACTTACCGACAGTATAATTGTTTTACTCATCCTCTCGCGCTCCTTCCTTATTTAATCCAATCCATTTCCGCACAAAATACACACATATTACGGAGCCAGCCATGGAAAAAACAGAAATTACAAATGCAGAAACCCCAATTTCCTTTAAAGAAGATACTACTTTATCATCCGATCCAATTTGAATACCTAAAGCCGTGATCAATACAACTACGGCAATGTACTGAATTTTAGGAATCCAAGCATACTCTTTCTGATCTGACATTTTTTTTGAACCAACAAAAATACCCAGTCCCATAAGGGCTAGGTATAGTAACAAGGTGTAAGGCATATCATTAACTCACTTTCATTTTTTGTAATTAAATTAAAAAAATTTCTTTATCTGCTACAATTACCTATTTACTATTTTATACGAAAGATAAAAATAAGCAAGATAATTGCAAATTTTTATATTTTTTTGTTATATTAACGATATTTTTGAAAATATTAAAATAAATTGTTGGCTAGTTAAATAGCCAACAATTTATACTATTCTAAATTTGATTTAAAACTTTTTCCGATAACTTTTGTACTTTACAAATGACACTTTTTTCAGAAATTGTTAATAGCTTTCGGTTTTCCATAAGCAGCCTACCATTGCAAATAACATCCCTCACATCGCTTCCTTGCATAGAATACGCAACAGCAGCAATCAAATCAGTTTGCGGATACCAATGTGCTCCACTCATATCAATAATAGCAAGATCTGCCTTTTTTCCTACTTCAATGGTTCCTACTTGGTCATCAATGCCTAAAGCTTTCGCACCATTTATCGTGGCCATCTTTATAATATCATATGCAGGGAGCGCTTTTGCATCCTTTGCCACTGCTTTTGCTAAGATTCCAGCTATATGAAGCTCTTCTACCATATTTACATTGTTGTTTGATGATGATCCATCTGTACCAAGTGCAACATTTACACCTGCATTCATTAATTTTGCTACTGGAGCAAATCCACTTGCAAGTTTTAAATTACTGCTCGGATTATGTACAATGTGTACATTATATTTTTTTAATATTGAAATATCATTTTCTGTCAGATGCACTCCATGTGCAGCAATCACACGACGTTGTCCAAATAGTCCTATTCGCTCCATTCGCTCGATCGGTGTCATTCCATATTGCTCAATAGAACCCTCTACCTCTGTTTGTGTTTCACAAAGATGAATGTGTATTCCCGAATCCGGTAAAGCATCCACTGCATCAACTACCTTTTTTAATATACCATCCTGACAAGTATACGGTGCATGAGGTCCGAAATCAACACGGATACGTCCACTTCCCTTTCCATGCCATTTGTGATGAAAATCAATATTTTCTTGAAGACGTTGCAAGCTGCCTTCCTCTTTTCCATCTCCCACAAGACCTCTTGCAATATTCGCTCTCATCCCACTTTCTAACGCAGCCTTTGCAATGCTATCAACAAACATGTACTGCTCTTCAAATGCAGTACAACCACTTTGAATCAATTCTATCATGCTTAAAAGTGCACCATAATATCCGCACTCTTCATCCATGCGATCCTCTGCAGGAAAAATAGCGGTATTTAACCAATCCATTAATTCCAAATCATTTGCATAATTACGAAATATAGACATTGGAGTGTGCGTATGTGCATTAATCAATCCAGGAATCACTAAAGTATTCGATCCATCAATTGTTTTATCTGCAACAAAACAATTCGGAACTTCTCCAATAAATGCAATATCTTCCCCATCAATGGCAAGATCACCTGTTATTACTCCTTCATTTTCTTGTACCATTCTTAAAATATTTGCATGCTCAATTTTAATTTTCATCTTTTTCTTCCTTTCAATCGGCCTACTACCAAATTCAAATCAATGGTAATCTCTTTCTCAGGAAAATCAATTTGACTGATACGTTCTTTTTGTTTTTGTGCAGTCAACGGTGTCATATAAAGGAAATCTTCCCAATCTTCTTTTGTCAAAGGCTTCTTATAATAAATTCTGCGTTCTTCCAAAATTTCCATATTCCCTTTTGAGTATTCTACCACCCGTCTCTCATTGTAATCTTTATAATGAAAACGTTCTCGGATTTCTTTCAGATATTGCTTCCCAGGTGATACTTTTATAATAATTCCTTGTTTTTTCTGAATCCTGCTAAACTCTTCGTAATTTGCCGGGGTAAGTATATTAAGCAAAACATGAAAAGTTCTGTTACGAAATGGTAATTTTGTTAAATCAGCAATCGCTAAAATTTTTTCTTTTTCATGTAAAGTTGCAGCCTTAATTGCTTCCTTAGATAAATCAATCCCAAAAAAAAGTGCAGATGTAAAATGACTTCCAATCAAATCAATATAATAGCCTTCTCCACACCCAATGTCCAAAACATTAAATGCTTCTTTCTTCCATAATTCTTCATAAGATTTAATCGTCTTAACGAGTTCTTCTGCTACAGGCTGATAAAATCCATTTTGAAAGACTCGTCCACGAGAAGCAAAAAGCTCCTTATCATAAAAACTCTCATGAGTTGCATTCATAAAATTAATATAACCTTTTCGTGCTATATTAAAACAATGGCTACTTTCACAAAGCAAATCCCCTTGTTTCGTAATTTGAATACCTCCCCTGCAAATTGGGCAGGAAAAAATGGATGCATTGTCACTGCATAATTTTCTCATTCGTTCTATCTTAGTCAACTTTAATGGCTGATATTGTATTCTTTTTGTTACACTCTTTTTTTCCATTTTTAACTCATTCATCATCAGTTTGATAAGCAGATGGACAAGATTCTCTTAAATCGCAATAATCACATGGAATGATTTTCCGTTCATCTTTTTCTCTGCCAATTCCAAAAACACCGGAAACTGATTTGTGTGGGTGCATCATTAGCGTATCACTCAATGTTAATCCAATTTCTTCCGGTTGTAGCACTTGAAATAAAGATTTTTGGTTTTCTAAAGAAAAGCCATGCTGCCCGGGGCTCCAAGCAGAAGTAGAATACCAACCATCGTCAGCAACCATATCAGAAATATGCTTCCTTAACCAAGAGGAAGTCATTTCTGCAAATGAGGTCGCCCATGCATCCAAGAAAAATTGCTCCATAAAGTTTTTTTCTTTTTTCTCTTCTTCCAAATATCCTAAAACAGTAATTGCATAAAATACTACTTCCGTTGATTTTTCAAACAAAACAGGCATCATTTTGCTATAGATTGTAATTTCATTCTCTAGCAAAACTTCATTTTCTCTGCATTCCATTAACAAATTCGAGACATAAACTCCCTTAACTCTAAAATTTGAAAAAGCAATCTCACGTGTTTTCTGAACTAAGCTAGCGTATTTCTTCGGCATATTCTCTAAATCAACTTCTGCCTGCTTCTCAAACATACGATCAATTCCTTTTACCTCGTTAATAGGAATTTCAATTGTTTTCCGTGTTAATGTACTCATGACTATTCCCCTTCCTTTAAGAAATTATCCAAAATCTTTTGCATGCTACTTCGTTTTTCATCCAATTCTTGCTGTGTTTCAGCAGAATTAATAAAGGTTCCAACCAGTATATCATCACCTTTTCGGTAATCAGTAATTACTTCATCAGCTCCAATATAATTTTTATAACAGTATAAAGGTCCACGATTACTCATTACATGTTCACCAAGGCCCTCAATTTTACCCTTTTTAACTACATAATGTTCAAAAGAACTATAATACTCTTCCTTCCAATTTCTTAAAGACGAGGCTTCATCACAAAACAGCTGAGCAATTTCTTCCATAAAATTAACACCAGTGGAATGATAGACAACGGTAGGTGTCTGACTTGGGATGCGGGCATCGATTTCAAGTACTTTAAGTTGTCCCTTATCCAAAATGACCTCAACGTCCATGATTCCTTTTAACTGTACTAATTCTGCAAGTTTAATCCCAATATTAGAGAATTCATCTTTTAACGCATTTGAAATCGGGCATGGTGCCGTTACCATTTTACAATCATATACATCATCCATATGAATCTCTGTAACTTCAAAAGTACGATAATTACCAGGTTTTCCAATTACCTCAATGGAATAGGATTTGCCATTCAAATATTCCTGTGCAACCCAAGACTCTCCCTTTGGAACATTTTCTAAAAATGATTTTACTTCCTCTTCCGTCTCTATGTATCGAACCCCATCACTGCCGCTTGCAGAGTTTGGCTTTACAATATAAGGAGGCAAACAATCGGGATAATAGATAGGTGCCGGTATCTGATTTTCTCGTATGAGTTGATCGGAACGCACTTTTGAGGAAGAAATCTCATAAGCATGAAAATCAAAAGCAATATTCAAAGATTCTACTTCTTT
>JAYFPL010000187.1:0-10081 GCA_034927775.1 Anaerovorax sp.
CTCTTCAAGCTTTGTATTTAATGTATCTCCTACTTTTCCGTCGAGTACTTTAAACGCATCTTCCTTCGACTTAAATAAGAAAGGTAAATCAAGAACCATGAAATCTTCTACAAATCCCGATAATACGGTACCCCCAGGAATACACATTTCAACGGTACCTAAATTTAAAGCTTCAATGGTTTGTCTGTCACCGCCTAACTGACCATTTGGATACACTTCTACTTTAATTCTTCCATTAGAATTTTCTTCAACTTCTTTTTTGAATACTTCTTCTGCAGTGATATGTGTTGCATGATCTGTCGGCAAAACATGTGCTACACGAATTAAATAGCTTACATCACTCGAATCTGCCGGTTCAGCGTTTTCCTTACCGCCACAACCAATCAGCGAACAACTCAGTACTAAAATCATCACCAATACTACACTTAACTTTCTTTTCATGTCCCTCTCCTTTATAGTTCTTCAACAAACCTTTTAAGCAATGCCATTGCATCCTTGATTTCTTCGTTTGAACAAGCATAAGCCAATCGAATAAATCCTTCACCATTTTCACCAAATGCATTTCCAGGAACTAAAGCAACGCCCGTTTCCTCTAATGCTCGTTGGCAAAATTCCGTAGATGATAACCCAATGTCAGAAATTTTAGGGAATATATAAAATGCTCCATGAGGAACTTGATATTCTATTCCCCGGATTTGTGACAATCCTTCAATTACTAAATCCCTCCTTTCTTTAAATGTGTCAACCATTTTTTCTGTAAAAGATTTTCCATTTTGAAATGCACTAACTGCACCAACTTGAACAAATGATGTCGCACAGGTTGACATGTTTTGATGTACTTTATTCATATATCGAATGATTTCTTTTGGGCCAATTGCATAGCCCACACGCCATCCTGTCATAGAAAAAGTTTTCGAAGTAGAATTAATTACAACGGTTCGTTCTTTCATCCCAGGTAAGGTGTATAAGCTTACATGTTCCCCTTCAAATAAAAATTGATCATAGGTCTCATCAGAAATCACAACTAAATCATATTTCTTTGCAAACTCCGCTATTTTTATCAACTCTTCTTTTCCTATTACTGCCCCTGTAGGATTATGCGGTGTATTCACAAGCAGCGCTTTTGTCTTTGGAGTTACATATTTCTCTAAATCAGATGCTTTCAATTCAAAAGCATTCTCAAATTTCAACGGTACTTCCTTTATTACTACTCCTTGAATTTTTGCAATATCGTCGTATGCAGAAAAATAAGGGCTTGGTATAAGTATTTCATCACCCGGATCTAAAACAGCTAACATAAATGCCATTAATGCTTCACAAGCTCCTGCGGTCACAATAATTTCTGAATTTGGATCAGCGACAATAGAATTTGCCTTATGTTCTTTTTCTAATATAGCTTCACGTAATTCCTGAATACCTGCCATCGCCGTATAATGTACAAATCCATCATTTAATGAATTAATAACAGCTTCTTTGGCGATTTGAGGCGAATCATAATCCGGTTTTCCAATTTCCATATGTACTACTTTTCGACCATCACGTTCCATAAGTAAAGCTTGTTGAAATATTTCATACAAGCCCCCTGACATGCTTAAGTCACTCATTCTTTCATTTTGTATTTTCATTGTTCTACACCTCTCCAGAATAAAAACTTCATACTGTTTTGCTAATATTTTTAGATATTTATGATAAATGCATAATTCATGCCAAAAAATTTTTTTGAAAATTCAACCGTTTCTGAAGTTTTTTATTTTTATTTTGAATATAAAATTTGCATATCTTGCGCCATATTATTTTACATTTCTATCTTCTTGATCTGCATAATAAAATTCCGATTAAAGTAATCCAATAAAAAAACCATCTCTTGTTCTGTATTAAACAAAACTTGAGATGGTTTTAATTACAATTTATATTCTAATTCTATTATACGGTTACTGTTTCAAAGGCCTAATCCTATTAGTTGTTTTCATCCATATTTTTATATATAAACCAATCGGATAAGCTATAGATTCCACGTTCTTTATCCAAAGACGGATCATCCTTTTCATCTCTATGAAATAAAACCTTATCCCCTATGATTTCATTATGTGGCCAATTTGCCGGAGCAAATACTTTTTTGATGGAAGCCATTTTCAATGCTTTTACCGTTCTAAATATTTCATCTATATTTCGCCCGATTTCCTTCGGATACTCCAACATCGTTCGTACTTTTCCGTTGTGGTCTACTATAATAACGGCTCTGACCGCTGCAGTATCATCTTCATTTGGATGAATCAATCCAAGAGTTTGTGCAACGCTTCTATCTTCATCATCAATAACCGGAAATTCAATTTGTACATGTATGTTATCTTTAATCCATTGAATCCACTGATAATGGGACTCTAGGCTATCTACGCTTAAACCGATTAATTCCACTCCTAAATCATTAAATTGTTTCATTTTCTTTTGAAACGATACAAATTCAGTCGTGCATACCGGTGTAAAATCAGCTGGATGGCTAAATAAAATAAACCATTTTCCTTTATAATCATTTGGTAAGTTTATGGTTCCCTTTGTAGTCTTTACTGTTAATTCAGGAAATTTGTCTCTTAAAGCTATTTTCATAAAATCCCTTGTATGAAGTATCTTTAAAATACCTTCATACGCTCCTTTCTTTATCTATATAATAATTAATCATTCGATTATATAATAACTATACCCACTTTCTTTTGAATTAAAATACTCTTTAAACTATTTTTACTTCATTTCCCAAAATATATCTCATACATATGTTTCTGTCATCTCCTGCATAGCAAAAACGTTCCAAACGTTCTATTGGGGTAAGTTCCATGTCATGATACATATTACTGTCATCAATCACCAACGCATTAAAATGATAATCTTCTTCAAATGCTCCAACTCGGTCAAAAAATCTTGCACCTGAACGCGTCGCCATATAAAATCCCTCTGCAAGATTTACTGCTTCCCAATCCGGGTCAAACATGTTACGGATTTTTGAATGCTGAATGGTAGTAGCAATGCCTTTTGCAATTGAAAAATTAGCACCAGAACCGATATCACTGCCAATTGCCAAATGTATTCCCATATCCAAAAGCTTTTTTACCGGCATAATGCCACCCGCATTAATATTTGCCGTTGCATCCGGACAATGCACTGCCATGCAATTAGAGTTCTGCATTCGTTCTAATACATCATCATCCATAAAAATGCAATGCGCCATTATTGTTGGCGTTTGTCCAAGTAAATTGTTTTTATAAAAAATATCTGCACCATTTTTATAATTTGGAAACAGTTCTTTACAAACTTTCATTTCATTAATCGCTTCACACATATGAGAATGCACCGGCACTTCATATTTTTGCGACAAATCTCCCAATCCGGCTAATAATTTTTCACTGCAAGTAATTGAAAATCTTGGAACAATGCATGTTTTTACATGTTCAGCATTTTGGTGTTGTAAAAGGAATCTTTCAGTGTCTCGTATGGATTGCTCCGTATCTTCAATATAATAAGAAGGACTGTTCTGATCCATATTTAATTTACCAGTAAATGCAAATAATCCCCTTTGCTCAAGAATCTCAAATAAGATTTCGGAGGCTTCATAATGAATGGATGGAAAGCAATTAACATGAAGTGTACCATTACGCAATAATTCATCTACAAAAGCGGAATAAATCTTTTTCGCATGATCCTTGTCTGCAAATTTAGCTTCGTTTGGATATGTATAGGTATTAAGCCAGTCCAAAAGTTCCCGATCCATGCCAATACCTCTTTGTAAGAACTGAGGGGCATGCACATGCATATCACAAAATCCCGGTATGATTAGATGGTTTCCCCAATCCACTATATTTTCTTCCGGAAAGTCCTCAGGTAATTGCTTGCATATTCCCTTCACCATTCCGTTAAAAACCATAATGTATGAGTTTTCTTTACTGATTAGAGTATCTTTATCTTGACTGTAAATGATATTTCCTTTATATGCTTTGTATCTTTTATTCATTTCTAAATTTAGCTCCTTCATCCTTTTTTAAGATTCTTAGTTTCATCATTACTTTATATAAATGATTTTATTATCCATTTTATCATACAGCGATTATAAATAATATAATTGTTGTTGCTACTTCCAAACAAGGAAGCTAAATTATTCAATTTTGGAATAAAAAAGCCTGCAAGATTTTAACATTCATACCTGCAGGCTGATTTCATTATTTCTAATTCAAAATATTACTAATAAGCTCCAGCTAGTTTATCGGTTTTATTAGAAAATAAAAGGAACCAAAGAAAAGCTATAATTCCAGAAGCAATACCAATCGGATATCCAATGGTCGTTGGAAGTGATAAACCTTCCGGAGCCATGAGAATGTAAGAAGTAACTACAGTAGTCATAAAAGTTGCTGGCAAAGATGTAATGTAATGAAATTTCTTAGACTTAGCCAAAAATGCAGAAGCAGTCCAAAGCATTATGGTTGCCAACGTCTGATTTGACCATGCGAAATATCTCCAAATGATCCCAAAGTCTATAAAACATAATACAACTCCAATAGAAAACAACGGAATTGCGATTAAAAATCGATTTTTAATTGGACTTTGATTAAATCGTATCGCATCAGCAATCGCTAAACGCGCACTGCGAAATGCAGTATCACCAGATGTAATCGGACAGGCAACTACACCAAATAAGGCAAGTACACCACCAAAAGTTCCAAGCAACGAAACAGAAATTGTCTTTACTACAATGGCTGCAGGTCCTGCATTTGCAAGCGCTTCTGTACTTCCGAAATACGCCATAGAGGCAGCTGCCCAGATTAAAGCCAATATTCCTTCCGCTATCATAGCTCCGTAAAAGACCAAGCGTCCTTCCTTTTCATTGGATATGCATCTTGCAATGATTGGTGACTGAGTGGAATGGAATCCGCTGATTGCGCCGCATGCAATAGTAATAAACAAATATGGAAAAATTGCTTTCCCTGTCGGATGTAGATTCACCAATTGAATTTCCGGGATTGCATATCCTTGCGTAAAAATTCCATATAAAATGCCTAAACCCATAATAATAAGAGCCGCACCAAAGATTGGATAAATTTTACCAATTATTTTATCAATTGGTACCACCGTTGCACAAAGATAATAAATAATAATTAAACCAATCCATACAAATTTTGAAACACCGGTCATGCTTAATAGAATATCCGCAGGACCGGTTACAAAAATAACGCCAACTAAAATAAGCAAAATTACGGAAAATACTCTCATAACATTTTTAGCAGCAATTCCAAGATATCTTCCAACAATTTCTGCAACAGTTTCTCCATTATGTTTCATAGAAAGCATCCCTGAAAAATAATCGTGTGTTGCACCTGCAAAAATACTTCCCAGAACAATCCATAAAAAAGCAACCGGTCCCCAATATGCCCCTGCAACTGCACCAAAAATCGGCCCTAATCCAGCAATATTTAAAAATTGAATTAAAAATGCCTTTTTCTTGTCCAGTGCTACAAAATCTACTCCATCATTTAAGGCAATTGCTGGAGTTGTTTTTGAAGGATCGGCTCCATAGATTGCTTCAACCAATTTTCCATATAAAAAATAGCCCAATATTAAAGCAACAATAGAAAGTAAAAATGAAACCATAACTTCTTCTCCTTAAATTCTTTTACTTAAGATTCATGTTCTTTCACCTTACAAGTAGATATACCTAAAAGATCACTAATTGGGCAATAGCGTGTAAAGCCTGTAATGATTGGGACTAATCCAATAATACCCCACCAATTTTGGTAGTATACTCCTACAAGCACAATGGTCAAACCGATTGTAATTCGAACTATTTGTTCTGTCTTTCCTACATTACATTTTGTTTTTCGGTTCATCTTTTTTCTCCTCCTTCATTTTTTCAATTAATTCATTTGAAAATTCCTGTGATAATATGGAATAATATTCTTTGCTTTTAAACCCTTCCTCTATATTTTTTTCTTCCGAACGATTTAATACTTTCATTACCATATAAACCAAAGAATAGGCCACAATGATTGTAAATCCTGCAATTAATCCTGAAGTCTGTCCTGGTATAAATGGCATACTAAAAATTATAATGACCATACAAATTAAAGAAAACCATGATGTATATGGATAACCTGGCATTTGGCATTTTCCTTCCGGTGGGCAGCCATTTTTTTTCCGTAGCCGCATATGAGTTGCAATAATAACGGCGTAAGTAAACAGTAATGCAAACCCGCCGGAACTAATTAAGAAAAGATATATTTTAGGTAAGAAAATACCAATTCCCAATCCACATAACATAGCAAGGCCAGAAAATAATATTCCACGATACGGAACATCGGTCTTATCTTTTAACCAATTTGGTGCATGTCCTTCGTCGACTAGTGAACGCATCATTCTTCCGATTCCAAACATAGCTGCAAGCATAGTTGAAATGATCGCTGTGATCATAACAATATTTAAAGCCGTACTACCCCATCCAATGCCTTGATTATTTAATGCAGCCACCATCGGACTTACGTCTTCATTGATACTTGCAGTAGGAATGAGGGGAAAAAGAAATGCAATCGAAGTAATATAAAAACCTACGAGACATAAAACGGTATAAAGAATTGCTTTTGGAACGGTTTTTCTAGGATTATCGCTTTCCGAAGCTGCAAGTCCGATAATTTCAAATCCTGCATACGTAAACATTACAATTAGCATACTTCCAGCGATACCTTTGATACCTCCTGCCATAAAAGGCTCTCGAACTAATTCACCTGCTCCGATTGGCGAAGTCCTTAAGAAGACTCCTGCAACTAATAATAATGCAATTATTATAAAAGAAGCGATAGCAAATAGCTTTACTGCTGCAAGACCGCTCTCCAGCTTACTTAATTTATCTGCTCCAAGTAAATTAAGAAGTGTTACACCAATTATAATAGAACTTCCAAGTAAAGGTATCGATATATTAGGAATCCATTCGCTTACCAAGATTGATACTGCCGTCGCTTCACTAGACATTGCCAAAACCATTCCGGTCCAATACACCCATCCAACAACAAATCCAACTCCAGGACCAAAAGCCTGAGCCGAAAACGTTCGAAAAGATCCGGAATCGGGATTTGCTACCGTCATCTCAGATAAAGCAACCAGTATAAAATAGACTAATATCCCACCTAATACATATGCAACTAAAATAGATGGACCCGCTGCATGAATGGCAACCGATGAGCCAACAAAAAATGAACCTCCAATTACTGTACCTAAAGCCATCATTGTAAGCTGCCATGCAGATAATCCTTTATTGTTTTTCTCCATAACTTACCTCTTATTCTTGTATCAAAATTAAAAAAAAATGAATACTCTAAATTTGTTTCCAAATTATTATCCCTCAAAATTAAAAATATATAAGAAAAGGTGCGAAAGTTTTTTACTCGATTTATTCAATAAAAAAAACAGCTACTTTCATTTCTGAATAGGAGCTGTTTTTCAATCATTATATTTTCAGTTAAATTTTATTAAAATAAATTATAATTATTAATTTTGAGGGGACCATGTAGATTTTTGAGCTGCATTTTCCCAAATTTCTCTGTTTTCATTAGCTGGAGCAGGTTCGGACTCTCCGAAAATAGCGCGCACCCAATGTCCATCCGTAGGATTTGGGAACAAGATAAATTTAGAACCAAACAACTCTTTATCCGCCTCCATTAATTTTGTTCTTTCATCAATATCTTTCACATAATAGATTCTTCTAAAATCATTTAAATTATCACCAAGATATACACTTACATTATACTTTTCAGCAATTGCCATCTGTGGTTTTTCTTTATTTGAAGTGTCTTGTAGGACATTTAAATGTTCTTTATCCGCGTATGGAAATCCAAGTGCTTGAAGATTACCTAAAGCATATTCATATGTTTTTTCTCCCTGATCTCTGCTCGTCACATAAAAAACTTCGACGTTGTTTTCTTTACAGAAGTTTAAAAATTCCAAAGACCCTGGTGTAGGCACCATTTTGTTTTCTGGTATCCATTTATCCCATATCTCATCATTAAAAAAGTCTTTCTTATTCTGAATCAGATAACCCCAATAATTAACTGGGCTAACAATTGTATCATCTACATCTGTAATGATTGCCAAAGGCTTATCACCTGGTTTCTGATTTGCAATTGCAACCTGTAATTGTGCCTTTGCCTGATTGAATCCTTGATAATATAACGCCTTATACTCTGCCGCAGTCTGCTTCCATGCAACTGCAACCGTCAAAATATTCCCATCCATATTCTTAACAATGCCTTCCGCATCTGCAACTTCTCTGTCGAGAACATTTTGCTCGACAAGGTATTCGGCCAAAGCAGTTTTTGTTTCATTTACTTTTACATTAAGAGTTTCTGCTACTATATTTGCAAATTGACTCATGTTAACAATACTACTATCCTTAGCACTTCTAATTCCTATCTGATTAGCATACTTAACCGCCGACTCTGTATATTTTGTCTCTTTCAAAATTGATAACATTATTTCTGTTAATTCTTCACCAGAAATTTTTGCAAAACTATCAAAATTATCTTGATTTGTTACCCATCCCAACTCAGGGTGGTCATAGATATATGCCAAATAATGTCTTGCCCAAGGTGTTTTACTTACATCCGCATAATTTTTATTTCCCGTGTATACAGATGCGGTTTCTTCAAGACCTAACAATTTTAATTGTACAATTGCCGCTGTCAATCTAGTTACAGGTTTTTGAATATCAATGGAATTTAACGTTCCATCACTTCCCTCAAGAATACCTAAAGTATGTAATAGTTTGATATTCTCCGGAACAGACGGCCCTGCTGCAAATCCGACTGTACAAGTCGTATTCATTACCAGCATTACAAGAATAAGTACTAATATCTTTTTCATCGTTCTCCCCTCCATATTTCTACTGAGATGTTTAAGATAGACAACTTTCCTATCCTATTTTCTACAGTATCGGAAGAGACTGACAAATTACTGACATATCTGAAAATTTTATTCTATTAAATATCAAAGTGAAACAATTGCATCCATTTAAAGTATCTTTATTATGCAGTCATATCTATCTTGCATTTTTTTTGAGGGTCTGCAATCTAGTTCTTTCATCAAACGTTGTTGATAAGATTGATAGAAATGAACTAATCCCAGTTTATCTTTTCCTTCTTCGTATCGATTCATAAGCATGATACACGCATCCTCTTCATAAGGGAAATGAGTAAGGAGTTTATTTAAGCATGCAATTTCATATTCAATATCCCCACTTAAGTTTAACAATACCGCAAGGCGATAAGAAAGACGAATGTATTGACGATTCATGGATTCTCTATAATCCATAGCCCATTCAAAAGATTTATTTGAGAAAAGTTCCCCTTGAAATAACTTTACTGCTTTTTTCAGAATCTCTATCTCCTTCTCTTGTTCTTCAATGCCGTAAATCAATTTTGCGTCTTTATAATATTGCTGAAATCTTTGAACATCGGTAAAACAGGATTTGAACTCTATCATATATCCTCCATTTTGATTCAATATTTTTATCGGAATGTCTTCACTCTTAATTGTTTTTCTTAATCGATAAATGGTAGTATGGAGATTAGTCGCTGCATTATCCTCACTTGTATTGGGCCATAGTAATTCGCAAAGCTTCCATTTTTCAATAAGCTTCCCATGATGCAGCATTAAGTATGCAAAAAGTTCTTCTACTTTTGAAGTAATCCATTGCACAGGTTTTTCATTTTTATTTCCATATACTTCAAAAAAATCAAAACACTGAGCCAGTTGCACAGGATATTTTCTAGTCTTTATAACCTTAGGCTTTTCTTTTTGAGTACTCATTACCTTATTCAATACTCTTTGCACCTCATTTGGATCAACTGGCTTAAGAAGATAATCAAGAGCATTTACTTTAAATGCATCAACCGCATATTGACTAAAAGCCGTAACAAAAATAACAGAAATTTCATTATTTACTTCATGTATCCGCTCTGCTAGTTCTAGTCCATTCATTGCAGCCATTTCAATATCCAAAAATGCAATATCTGGTTGTACTTCTTTTAATTCATCAATGACTACATTCGGTTGC
>JAYFPL010000171.1:0-5184 GCA_034927775.1 Anaerovorax sp.
GAAGCTGCTTCGATATATTGTAGAGAAAGGTTCTATTGCAATTGATGGAGTAAGCTTGACTGTAGCCGCTTTACAGAAGGATGGTTTCCAGGTTTCCATTATACCGCATACCGGATCGGAAACAACGCTGCTTCATAAGGCAATTGGAGATCCTGTTAATTTAGAGAACGATATCATAGGAAAATATGTGGAACGATTGATGCAGCCGCTTACAAACTCTCACGATACAGCTCGTAAGATAGAGAACAAAGAAATTACTGCAGATTTTTTAAGGATACATGGATTTTAAATAAGATTAAAGTATAGAAGGATGAAATGATAAACAGAAATAATAAGGAACAATTCATCGAAAGATAGAAAGGTAATAGGAGGAAAATATGTTTCAGTTTAATACAATTGAAGAAGCCCTTGCTGATTTGAGAGATGGGAAAATTATTTTAGTAACAGATGACCCGGATAGAGAAAATGAAGGAGATTTTATATGTGCGGCAGAATTTGCAACACAAGAAAATGTAAATTTTATGGCAACACATGGAAAAGGCTTGATTTGCATGCCGATGAGCCAAGAGATTGCAAAACGCTTGGATTTGCCACAAATGGTAAATGAAAATACGGATAACCATAGTACAGCGTTTACCGTTTCCATTGATCACGTTTCAACTACAACAGGGATTTCTGCAAAGGAACGCTCCGTAACGGCAATGGAATGCGTAGCAGATGATGCAAAACCACAGGATTTCAGACGTCCCGGACATATGTTTCCACTGACAGCAAAAGACGGTGGCGTGTTAGTTCGTGAAGGGCATACGGAAGGTACGGTAGATCTTTTGAAGCTTGCAGGATTAAAGGAGTGCGGGCTTTGCTGTGAGATTATGCGCGAAGACGGTACAATGATGCGAACACCAGAATTGATTGAACTTGCACAAGAGCATGGATTGAAGTTCATCACTATTAAAGACTTGCAGGAATATAGACAGCGCTATACCAAGTTGGTAGAGCAAAAGGCTTGTGCAAAAATGCCAACAAAATACGGAGAATTTACGGTCTACGGCTATGTCAATAAAATCAATGGAGAACATCATGTTGCCTTGGTTAAAGGTGATGTTGGAGATGGAAAGTCTATACTTTGCCGTGTTCATTCAGAATGTTTAACCGGAGATGTATTTGGATCTTTAAGATGTGACTGTGGACAGCAGTTTGCCGCTGCTATGGAGCAAATCGCGAAAGAAGGTAGAGGGATTCTTCTTTATATGCGTCAAGAAGGACGTGGCATCGGATTAATTAATAAATTGCGCGCTTATGAATTACAGGATAAGGGAAGAGATACCGTAGAGGCAAATTTAGATTTGGGTTTTGCTGCTGATTTAAGAGAGTATTGGCCGGGCGCACAGATATTATCTGATTTGGGAGTAAAAGAAATTCGTTTATTAACCAATAATCCTAGCAAAATATATGGTCTTCAGGGATTTGGAATCGAAATAACGGAACGTGTTTCCATAGAAATGGAAGCTCAAGAAAACGATGCTTTTTATTTAAAAACGAAAAAAGAAAAAATGGGACATCTGTTGCATTGCTGTGGAAAATAAATTTTAAACATATGAGAATGATTTAAGAAAGGAGTCGTATGGCGAATGCCATGCAAAGAGAAAGATGAAAGTAATACAAGGAAATATTGTTGCGGAAGGTATAAAGGTTGGGATTGTAGCTGCAAGGTTTAATGAATTTATTGTGGGAAAGCTTTTAAGCGGCACATTGGACGGTTTGGTACGTCATGGGGTAAAAGAAGAGGACATTACAACTGCATGGGTACCTGGTGCATTTGAAATTCCTTTGATTGCAAAAAAAATGGCCAAATCAGGGCATTATGATGCAGTAATTTGTCTTGGAGCAGTTATTAGAGGGGCAACCTCACACTATGATTATGTTTGTGCAGAGGTTTCAAAAGGCGTTGCACAAGTTGCATTGGATTCTCAAATTCCGGTTATGTTTGGTGTTTTGACAACAGACACCATTGAGCAGGCAATTGAGCGTGCCGGAACGAAGAGTGGAAACAAAGGTTTTGATTGTGCTGCATCCGCTATTGAGATGGTAAATTTAATGAAACAGATATAACTAAAATATAAATTCTTTATATTAACTTAATTTATATCTAAAGCAAATTATTATAAATCATAATTTAGAACTTCAATAAATATAAAATCTTCCAAAGTGTATATCCTTTGGAAGATTTTATTTGGTGCAATTTTGTATTTATTAAAGACTCTGAATTTCAAATTCCTGAATTCCCATATATCCTGGTGCAATTTCGTATTTATTAAAGACAATGACGGGATTCCCAGTTTCATTTATATAGAAATTTTGTTGGTCGCTGATGGTATTGAATCCTGCAATGCCATCCGAATCATCCCAATACATATTGTCCGGATCTTTGCTTCTTTCAGCAATTTCAGCTTTAATCTGTTCATTAGCAACGGATTTATATTCTTCCCCTAAACAATCTTCCAATGTAACATCTTTATTCGTATTCAAATCAATATTATAATAAAATTGTTCGAAGTAAGCGCTGGCAGAAGTTTCTGTTTTGCGAACGATAAAGGACAAAACATTGTCTGAAATATTTTTCACTTCGTAATTAACGATGATTTCTCGTTGCATAAAATCTTCTTCTTTGCCGCCTGTTTCTACAAAGGCTTCTTTATCTTCGATGGCTCGCTGCTTAGATTCTTCGACTATGGCAGTCATTTTATCGTGAATTTCTTTATTGATACGGTCTTCTGTCGTTTTGTCAGAAAGCCCTTCGACCTTTGGTAACGTCATTTCTACATGCACCACGGAATCGCCTTCGTCCATTTGCTCCCCGATTAAAACACGAACCAAATTTCCTAAAATAGGCACGTTGCTGACAGAATCGGCAAAAGCCTCGTTTGTGTGAATTCCTATCGAGAAAACACCAGTGACAATAATCAATGCAGCAGCGGTACTTGCAATGGTACGGTATAATTTCTTATTTTTTTTGTTTTCGTTCATTTTTCTTTTCCCCTTATCCTCAATAATCTCAATTGTTTTTAATGGTACGAATGGATCATCAAAATTTTCTTTTAAAGCATTTTGTACGACTTGAGAAAGTTCTTCAGGGATTGTTGTCCCTTCATAGATTTTTTTTAATTCTTCAAGCTTATTCATCTTTGAACACCTCACTTTTCAACTGTAGCTTTAGTTTTTCCAAAGCACTATACAGTCTTGTTTTGACTGTGCTGATGTTTAAGTCTAAAATACTTGCAATTTCTTGAAGCTTCATATCTTCAAAATAACGAAGAATCACGATGGTTTTCATATCCGGATTTAATCTTTCTAAGGCTTGGTACAAATCCATAATTTCGTCGCGGATGATGCTTTCCTGAAAAATTTCTTCCGGCATTTCAAATGGATCGGTCGAAAGTATACGCTTGTTTTTTCGAATTTCATCCAAAGAAGCGTTGACTAAAATACGATAGAACCAAGTCTTCATATAAGAAGGATCTTTTAAGGAGTCAATGGATCGAAGACCATTGTAAATTGCATTTTGTATGACATCCAATGATGTTTGTTGATTTTTTACGTAGCTGTAAGCCAAGCGATAAAATCGTTCTTGATTGGATTGTACATAGCTGACAAATTCATCGTAAATATCTGTATTTGGTTCTTTTAATGTCGACATCAATATTTTTTCCTCCTTATATAGTATCGACGGTCTAACTTAAAGAAAAGTTTGCAAGTTTGAAAAAGAATTAAGAAATATGTTTTTTTAATTTCTTTGTAAGGATAGTGGCTACGATTATTTTTAATGCATCTCCAAGAAGAAATGGGAAAACACATAAGCTCAGCGCTGGAAGTAATTTTGTATGTGTTACATACATGAACCATAATGTTCCAGGCAAATAACAGAACAGCATTCCTATAGATAAAATTATAGGTAAGGTGAGAAAACTATATTTTTGTTTTTGATTTTGTTTGATTAAAAATCCACTGACAAGTGCAATGAGGACATAACCAATGAGATAGCCCCCTGTTGGGCCCAAAACAATTGCTGCGCCACCAGAAAAATGTGCAAATACAGGCAGTCCGACGAGCCCTAGCAATAAATATAAAATTTGGCTGAGGGTAGCATAAGTTGTTCCTAATAATGTAGCAGAGAGAAATATCGCTAAGGTAGCTAGGTTAATTGGTACAGGAGTAAACGGAAGGGGAATTAATATTTGTGAGAAAATAGCAGTTAGGGTTGCAAATAATGCACTGAGAATTTGTTTTTTTAGTTTTAAATTGGACATTTTTAATCCTTTCTAATATGGTAAGATGATTTTTCGTTACTCCCATCCGGTGGTTAAGTCTTCAGGACGTATACTGATTTCACCGGATTGTAAGGTTTTTCTGCTGCCATCCGAAAGCTGAACAATAAGTCCGCCAGTTTCATTTACGTCAATTGCGGATGCAGGTATTGTTTCGCTTGGTGACAAGACGGTAATGCGTTTGCCAAGGACGCAGGAACGTTGTTTGTACTCTTTTAAAAAAGAACCATCGCTCAGCTCTGGTTGAATTTCAAACAGATGATCCAAAATAGAAGCAATCAACGCATTTTTTGAAGGAATTGTTTGGGTTTGTCCACATATTTCGCAATTTAATAAGTCTTCTTTACGATTGAATAAACAGCCAAAGACTTCATTTAATTCCGATGGAAATTCTTCTGTAGGCAAGGAAAAATTAATTCCAATTCCTAAAATAATTGATTCTATGGAACCAGTTTCAAAATTGGTAATTCCCTCTGTAAGAATACCGCAGATTTTTTTATTTTTATAAAATAAATCATTAACCCACTTTATTTTTATTTGTTTTCCGGTCACTTCTTCAATCGCACGGCATACCGCTACGGAAGCAGCGGTTGTGATTAAAATAGATGGATAAGTTGTTTGTTCGGTTTCGGAGGGCTTTAACAAGATACTCATATAAATGCCGCTTCCCTTCGGTGAATAGAAGCTTCGGCCTAAACGCCCTCGACCGTTGGTTTGCATTTCTGAAACAACGACGGTATTGTGGCAGGCTCCGTCGGCAGCTAGCTTCTTAATTGTTTGATTTGTTGATTCCAAAGATTTGTATGTTAATATATTGTTCCCGAGGTCTTTGTTTTTTAAATGAGAAAGAATTCCTTGC
>JAYFPL010000204.1:0-13977 GCA_034927775.1 Anaerovorax sp.
TTCAAAGCCTAGTACAATCAATTAAACATTTTTTCTCATTTATGAAACAGAATATCTAAAAAATGAAAAGGTAAAATATCTAACCCATAAGATATTTTACCTTTTTCTATTTTAAAATTTTATTCAATTTATCTTTTTTGAATATTTAATGTAATACATATAACCTATAAATACCCATAAAAACATAAGTATAACAGATGGTTTGCTTAGTTTTGCAGGAGAACCAGGAGTGATTAATAACACAATAAATAGGAGGCTAATAAACGCTCCTATCATTGAAAAATATCGATACATCCTTCTGGAATGTCTCGCTGCTATATAACACACATAACAATAAGCGATCGCTGCAAATAAAGAAGATAACTCTACAATATAAAGAATAACCTTTCTCCCAAACCAAGGTGCAATAAAGCTTATTAATGCTACGAATTTAACTCCATTTTCAAAAACTCCATTCTTATTTTTCTCATTATATTTTGAAGGAATCAATCGATAACTGGATAAAGAACCAATCAATTTGCTGCTTCCCAACAAAAAACCATTAATCCCGCCGGATACAGCTCCTAATAATGATATAATCAATAATAAAAATCCAAAAGATCCGATATTCTCTAATACGGCACTTCCAAGTGCCCATTCTTCCGAAATGGCTTGCTGTGGTGTATAAACTAGCCCTGTAATTACATTTAAAAGATTATAAAAAACGACTCCTAAAAAAATGGATAATATTGCAATTGACGTAGCCTTTGAAGACTTAAAACTAAGTTCTGTAGATACTTGAGGTATAACATCAAATCCTATAAATAAAAAAGGAATAATTGCAAAAACTTTTGCAACTTCTATAATATTAAATTTATAGTTATTGATATAAGCATTCATCATCAAACTGGTATCTGTCCTCATATATAAAATAACAAAAATAATAACTGCATTAATCACCATCAACAAAATCATACTATTTTGTATACGAGAACTTGGCCTTAGTCCTTTGATATTAATATACGAAAATATAGCAATTATTAAAGCAGCAAAAAAAATATTGGACAAATATACCGGTTCACCTGCTATATGGTATAGATATATCACATCCATTTTTGTTCCGAATAACTTCCGAAGTACTAATACAAATGCCGTTGCATTAAGCGGTACCATGCTAATATAGCATAAGGTCAAAGACCACCCTACTATAAAACCATGTACTCTGCCCATATTTTTATAAGTATATGAAAATTCTCCGCCATCCTCATGATGATTCTCCAGCATCACATGGTAACCTTCCTGTATAAAAACAATAGCAAGACCACCAAGTATAAACCCGATGGCCGTGCTAATGATACCACTTTCAGGAAGAAACTTTGAACCTGGGAGAGTAAATGCCCCCCATCCAATAATAGACCCTAATGTTAAGGATAATATGTCTATTCGATTCAGCTTTTTTTTCATTTAATAAACCTTTTAACTAAAATTATATTCGGTAACAATCTTTTTTCTTCCGCTTATTTGATCCAGAAAATATTCGTAACAACAAATACCCAAGAAAGAACCGGATATATTAATTACATTATGATACCCAATATTTTGCAGGGCCATTGCTGCATTATAACTTCTTTGGCTGGAACGGCAATGCAGATAAACCTGCTTATCCTTTGGAATCTCATCTATTCTGCTTCGAAGTTCACTTAATGGAATATTGATTGCATTGTTTAGATGACCCAACTCAAATTCATCTTTTTCTCTGACATCTACGATAAACGCGTTATTCTCCACTAATTCTCTGACTTTTGTAACCGGAACCTGCTTAAATCTTCCATACAAAAGATTTAAGCCAACCAGAGCTGCATGGTTAACAACATCCCTAGCAGTTCCGAACAATGGAGCATAACATAATTCAATTTCCTTAAGATCTTCTAGTGTTCCACCCATTTGAATAATAGAGGCAATTACATCGATCCTCTTATCTACATTTCCTTTTCCAATTGCTTGTGCACCAAGTACTCGACCAGTAGGATATTCATAAATTAACTTAAAATGCAAAGGATTACTTTCCGGCATTAAACCAACTTTATCACTCGGTATGATATACACGAAATCGTAAGGAATTCCAGCTTCTTTTGCATATTTTTCATTGATACCGGTACACGCTGCATTTAAGTCAAAAATTTGAATAACAGCTGATCCAATCACCCCTTTATTATTATGAGGTATTTTATAAATATGATCGGATGCTGCTCTTGCTTGCCTTTGCGCAGGTCCTGCTAATGCCAATCTCGATGGCTGTTGTTTTAACTGATGATATACCTCAATCGCATCTCCAACTGCATAAATATTTGGATCACTTGTTAAATAGTTGTGGTCGACCTTAATGCCGCCAGTGTTTCCAATTTCAAGCTCTGCTTCTTGTGCTAAGCTTGTCTCTGGTTTTACACCAATTGCCATTACAACCGCTTGTGCAGATACGGTTTTACCTGATTGCAATACGATGGAATCCTTGTTAATATTTTTCACTCCATCACTCAATATGAGGTTAATCCCCTTGTCCATCATCTCTTTATGAAGAAGTTGTACCATATCATAATCAAAAGGATTCATAATTTGATTAAGAGCTTCAATCAAGCTTACATTTTTACCTGCCAAACATAAATTCTCCGCAACTTCAACTCCGACGTATCCTCCGCCAATTACAGCGATATCCGTTATTTGATGTTCATCAATATATGATTTTAATTTTTCAATATCTACAACGTTCCTTACTGTAAATACATTGGAACCGTTTATTCCTTCTATACTCAAAGGCAAAATTGGACTTGCACCCGGTGATAAAACAAGATAATCGTAGCTTTCCTCATATTCTTGTCCAGATGTATCTCGTACAAGAATTTTTTTCTCTTCTTTATTTATCTTAATTACTTCACTGTTTACTCTAGCTTCAATATTGTATTGTTTTTTGAATTTTTCCGGATTCATTAATATCAAATCATTACTGTTTTCTACAATACCACTTAAATGATATGGCAAGGAACAATTTGAAAAAGATACATGAGGTCCTCTCTCAAACATAATAATTTCAGCGTTCTCATCAATTCTTCTTGCCCTAGCTGCAGCGGATGCCCCTCCAGCTACTCCACCAACAATTAAAATTCGTTTATTCATAAATGCACTCCTATCACTTCAAATATTTTAAATTATCTTGTCCATTTGCTAACCAATACATTTCCCATAATGCCACCGAAAACCATAAAGATTAAAAAAATCCATCCTGATAAGGAAAAGTTCGCAATTGGAGTATATAGGGCTCCTACATTACATCCATTAGCGAATCTTGTGCCGACTCCCATCGTAATTCCACCTAGTACATATAAGAAACCTTCTTTCACAGTAATTTCCATTCCTGTTTTGAATATTCTAATAAACTTTCCTGCTGTTAGTAGATAAATCAAGGTTCCTAGAAGTATTCCAAAATTTTGTACTGAAATACTATGCTCAAAGAATGGCAAAGCATAAACTTCTGCCGGCATAAGCGTAAAGTCCGATAAAGACTCTGCCGATATCCCAAATACCATTAATAATTTTCCAAACCAAATTCCATAAGGTGTTGATGCTCCCCAGCCTGCTTTTGTAACACCCATCAACAAGGTGAATAAGATACTGATAACAACTGCACCTTCCGCCAAAGTCCAAGGCTTTACAAAAATTCTGTTATAAGTTTTCTCATTTAAAAATTCATAATCTGTACTGTTAAAATCATCCTTTTGATCTTGTTCTATTTCTGTTTTATGACCAACAAAAGTATTATTCTTTATCCGTCGTTTTTCATAAGAATATGCAATAAAGACAACAATTCCACAAAATATGGCGGTTAAAATTAATGCACCCAGATAACCTTCTAATCGGTCCCATTTAAAGAGGTCCGGTAAAAATACGCCTCCATATAATTGCTCTCCGACTTCGGTTGTAAACCAAGAGTCAATAATCCATGATGCAGAATTCTGTATTGGAAATGCTAAAAACACACCAATTCCGAAGAACAGCAATGTAATAAAAGCTCTCGGCAGACCAGTTACTAAATCAGTTAATACACCGGAAGCACAACATGAAGAAAATGCCATTCCAAATCCAAAAAGGATTCCTCCTAAAAGCAGTCCAAAGTTAATTGGATTTACCCAAAGATCATATGTGGCCGGGTCGGCTTTAAATAAAAATGCAGTAGTCAATAGGCATGTACTAAAAAAAAGTAGCATCATTGTTCTCATTAATTTGGTTGAACCTGTATGAAATGCTCGATTTATACTACCAGCAAATCCGGTATATGCTCTTGTAAGAGCATACCCAAATCCGGTACCTACCAAAAGTCTAAAATACAAATCATTTGACTTTAATAAAGTGGCACCTAATACAAGAACTATAAATAGCAAAAGAAATCCTAAAATTTGTTCTATTTTTTTCATATCTTCTCCTTTTTTATTTCTTTATTTAAAATTAATCCAAAAAAATAATAATGATTCATTTATTTTATAGCTTTCAGTCTTTTTCAAAGAAATATACTTATTTTCAATAAAAATCTAAGACATAAAAAAAGACGGTTTATTAAAAAGCCGTCTTTTTTATATATTAATCTTTTTTTATATATTAACCTTTTTCAATTATTCTAACATAAAGTAAAATTAATCTCACGATTTGCAATATTAACGGAATCTACTCGAATTTTTACACGATCTCCAAGGCCATAAATCTTATGTGTTCGACGTCCTATTAATCGATATTTCATAGGTTCATAATCATAGTAATCATCACTCATTTCTGATGCTCTTACCATACCTTCTATTGTATTTTCAATCTCTACAAAAAATCCAAATTGTGCGACACCACTTATAATACCTTCATGCTCTTCACCCAAGTGATATGACATATATTCGGCCATTTTCAATTTTTCTACTTCCCGTTCCAGTTCTTGAGCTTCTCGTTCAGTTTTAGAAGAAATTTCAGCAGCCTCCATAGTTTTCTTTTTTAATGTTCGTATGCGTTTTTCGTTCAATTTACCGGAAAGTGATTCTTTAATAATTCGATGAATTATTAAATCCGGATATCGACGAATAGGAGATGTAAAATGACAATAATATTTTACTCCCAATCCAAAATGCCCTTCACAATCTATACCATAGAAAGCTTTCTTCATAGAACGCAGCATAACTGTATTTACAACATGCTCCTCTGGTTTTCCCTCAACCATTTTAATAACTTCATTTAACGCTCTAGGATGAATATTTTCAGAATTTCCTTTTAAAAGGATACTGAAACTTTGTAAAAATTGTTTTAATGCTTCTATCTTTTCTAACGCGGGCTTTTCATGTATTCGATATACAAAAGGGATTTCCATCCAATAAAAATGCTCTGCAATTGTTTCATTTGCTAATAACATAAATTCTTCAATAATTCGATTTGCGACTCTACGTTCTGCCGTTTCAACAGAAGTAGGTATCCCTTTATCATTTAACTTAATATAAGCTTCATCAAAATCAAAATCTAAACTGCCACGTTTATCACGTACATCACGCAAAATTGAAGCAAGTTCTTGCATTAAAAGTAAATCGGGATAAATTGCTTTATATTTTTCAATTAATTCTGTATCATTCTTTTCTAGCATATCCGATACATCTGTATAAACCATTCTTTCAGTTGAGCAAATTATACTTTCATAAATCTCATGATTTATTACCACTCCTTGTGGATTGACTTGCATATCTATTGATAATGTTAAACGATCTACTTTTGGATTTAAACTGCAAATTCCATTAGAAAGTTCCTTTGGTAGCATCGGAATTACTTGATCCAATAAATAAACACTATTTCCTCTTTTCAGAGCCTCTTGATCTAAATAACTACCTTCCTTAACGTAATGCGATACATCAGCAATATGAACACCTAACAAGAAGTTTCCATTATCTAATCGTTCTACACATACGGCATCATCAAAATCTTTTGAATCAGCTCCATCGATTGTAATAATTGTTTTATTACGTAAATCGACTCTTCCATGCTGTAATTGTTCATTTACAATCGTCTCCATATGATCTGCTTCTTCTTGTACTTCATATGGAAAATCGGTCGTTAAATGGTGCTGTCGAATCAATGCTTTAATGTCAGCACCTTGTTCACCACTTAGACTAATGATTTCCGTAATAATTCCTTCTGCATTTAAATTTTTTTCTGGCCATTGAGTAATTCGTACTACTACTTTGTCACCTGTTTTAGCACCATTTATATTTCGTTCTGCAACAAATATATCATCTCTTTCTTTTGGATCTTCAGAAACAACAAACCCGTATTTTCTTTGCAATTGAAACGTACCGACAATTTCCATTGTATTACGTTTTAAAATACGAGTGATTACGCCCTCTCTCTTTCCATCTCTTGTATTTTGATTGCTTAATTTGACTGCTACCAAATCACCATGCATAGCGTAATTTAAATCTTTTGGTCCAATAAAAACATCTTCCTGTGCTTCTTCTAAAGGAATTACAAAGCCAAATCCTTTACGATGTTTTGATAAAATACCTACAATAATTCCTAAACTCTTAGGCAATAAATACTTATTTTTTTTTGTTCGAAAAACCTTTCCTTCTTCATAAAGTTCATCTAATTGTGAAATAAAATTTCCAATTTCTTTACCTTTTAGGTCATAAAAATCAGCCAATTCTTCTTCTAACATTGGTTCATAATTTTTTTCAGCTAATTTATCTATAATATCATCTTTATAATCTTTTTCCATTCCCATCTCTCCATTTTTTGCTTTTATTTTTATTAATAAATAACATATTGGTAATATCTTCTTACTTTCATCATACCATAAAATTTAACATACACATAAATATTATGTAAGATTTACTTTTATAAAACGCTTTTTATAAAGGAATGAAAAGGGCTGACTCAAAAAACATTTGAGACAGCCTCCTCCTTTTGATTTCTATTCTTTATTCATTTTTTGCATCATTTTCAGTGATACCACCTTGAGTTAAGGCGTTACCATTGTTATCGATGCCGTCATTATCCAAATCGTCAACTGTGTTGTCGTAATTATCATCAACGCCGTCGTTATTTAGATCATTATCGACTACACCATTGTCTGTTCCATTATCTGGATTTAAATCAACATTTTTGTTTGTGCATCCCACAAAGGTGAATAAAGCTAGAATCAATAAAATTGCCAAAAAAATTCTTGTTCTTTTCACGGTTTCATCTCCTCTCTTTTCTCAATTTTATTATGAGCGATATTTAAAGATTTTAGACATTTATTTAATGGCAATTTTTATGTTTCAATTTTTATTTAAAATATTTTTTATAAATATTTTCATTTAATGTAATTCAAATAAAGTTTAATAGATAAAAAAACAAAGCACAAGATACTACGTTTTTATCCTGTGCTTTTTATTCATTTTACATTCATTAATTACGATTTTTTGTTACACTTAAAATTTTAAAACCTTTTTCTTCTAATGACTGAATCATTGGCTCAGAATCCAAGGTATTTACTCGAATCACTACATCACTGCGTCTATCTTCCTCCCGTCGGTACGCTGCAATGTGATTGATGTTTGCACCATACTCACTAACCGTATTTGCAACATCAGAAAGAATACCCGGCTTATCGTCTGCTTCAATAACGAGACGAGTTCCAATATCTCTGGCACCTAACAAATCAAGAAAGGCATCAAAAATATCACTTTCCGTAATAATTCCTACAAGCTTAGCACCATCGACAACAGGCAACGAACTAATTCGGTTTGCACGCATTAAGACAGCTGCTTCTTCCAAAATATCCTCAGGAGATATAGTTACTACTTTTTTTGTCATAGCATCTCGAACCGTCGTTTTAGCTAATAAATAATTAATTTCAAAAACACTGAGTGCCGTTGCTTTTGTGGGTGAGACCTTTTGAATGTCTCCATCGGTCAAAATACCGACTACACGTTCTCCATCCAATACCGGTATTCTCTTTAGATTTTTTACTCTCATTAGCTCGATTACTTCGGTAATTGGAGCATCGGCTTGAATGGTATAAGGATCCTTTGTCATCCGATTTTTTACATACATTTTATTCCCCTCCTAAGTAAGCTTTTTGCACTTCATTGCTCTTCATCAGTTCCTCGCCGCTTCCTGTCAGCACAATCGATCCCGTCTCAATGACATAGCCTCGATGCGCAATGGACAAAGCCATACTTGCATTTTGCTCTACTAAAAGAACTGTAGTCCCACTTTTATTAATATCTTTAATAATTTCAAAAATCTCCCGCACTAAAAGAGGCGCCAATCCCATAGATGGTTCATCCAAAAGTAAAATCTTAGGACGAGACATCAGTGCCCTTCCCATAGCAAGCATTTGCTGTTCTCCACCAGATAGAGTCCCAGCCAATTGTTTTTTTCGATCGCCCAGAATTGGAAAGCGTTCATAAACACTCTGCATATCCTTACGAATCTCATCTTTATCTTTTCGTAGGAAGGCACCCATTTCCAAATTTTCTAAAACACTCATTTCCGGAAAAATTCTTCTACCTTCCGGTACTTGTGACAATCCTAATGATACTCTTTGGGGAGCAGAAAGTAAACCAATCTGCTTCCCATCAAGTATAATTTCGCCGCTCGTGATCTTTTTCAGACCCGAAATGGTGCGGAGGGTGGTGGTCTTTCCCGCACCATTGGCGCCTATAAGTGTAACAATTTCTCCATCGTTTACTGTTAAAGAGATATTTTTTAACGCATGGATCACTCCGTAATGAACATTTAAATCTTTAATCTCAAGCATTGTTAACATCCTCCCCCAAATAAGCTTCTATAACTCTCTTATTCGAACGGATTTCCTCAGGTGTGCCGTTTGCAATCATCATACCGTAATCTAAAACATAGATGCGTTCACAAACCTTCATGACCAAAGACATATCGTGTTCAATCAAAAGAATACTTAAATCAAATTTTTCTCTCAGCCAAGCGATGGTATTTGTTAATTCTGCAGTTTCATTTGGATTCATACCAGCCGCAGGCTCATCTAAAAGGAGCAATGAAGGTTTTGTTGCTAAAGCTCTTGCTATCTCCAAATGCCGTTGTTCACCATAAGGCAAATTTTTGGCTAATTCCATTTTCTTATGCGTTAGATTAAATATCTCAAGTAAAGATTCCGCTTCCTCAATCAATCTTTTTTCTTCTTTATGATAGCCAAATGTATGAAAGAAAGCTCCCATCATTTGATAGCGTATGTTTTGATGCATCGCAATTCTAACATTGTCCAGTACCGTTAAGTCCTTAAAAAGACGAATATTTTGAAATGTACGAGCAACACCCTCTTTCGTAATATTATATGGCTTTCGACCTTGTATTTCTCGAGAATGTCCCTTCGTATTCAGAATAACGGTACCCTTTGTTGGCTCATAAACACCAGTCAAAAGGTTAAATAACGTTGTTTTACCAGCTCCATTCGGTCCGATTAAACCAACCAGTTCTCCTTCCTGAATCTCCATATTTACATTTGAAACGGCAGTCAAACCGCCGAAAGACTTTGTCAGCTTTTCTACTGAAAGTAATGGCATATTTGACACCTCCTATTCTACCTTTTCTCCGTCTTTTGTCTTCGTTCGAAAAAATTTCGTAAAATCCAATTCTTTCGAAGCCATAAGCCCTTGTGGGCGGAAAATCATAACAATAACAAGCAAAGCTGCATATATAATCATTCGCAAAGCCGTGAAAGCTTGTAAATAAGTCGTAAGCACTGCCAATAAAATTGCCGCAATAACTGATCCGGTTATACTTCCCATTCCACCAAGTACAACGATAACTAAAAAGTCTATCGACTTTAAAAATCCAAACATATTCGGTTTTAAAATAAAGAAAGTTGATGCATAAAGGGCTCCGCCGATACCAGCAAAAAAAGCACCCACAGCAAAAGCCATTACCTTATATTTCGTGGTATTGATTCCCATTGATTCAGCAGCAATTTCATCTTCTCGAATAGAAATGCAAGCACGCCCATGAGAGGAATGAATAAAATTATTTATTAAAATAATAGTCCCTGCTGTAAAAAGCCAAAGCCATGGCCAATTCGTAAATTTCGGAATTCCATTTAATCCTGCCGCACCACCAGTCACTTTCAGATTCAAAAATATGATACGAATGATTTCGGCCATACCGAGAGTTGCAATGGCTAAATAATCTCCACGTAATCGCAAAGTAGGAATTCCAATCAATATTCCAAAAATAGCTGCCATAATCGCACCTGCAAACGTCCCCAGCAAAAATCCGGTTGTTGTTGGCATTGAAATTGTAATAATGGCACAGGTATACGCACCAATAGACATAAATCCTGCATGCCCCAAAGAAAATTGCCCAGTAAATCCGGTTACAAGATTTAAGCCTACAGCCATAATAATATTAATGCAAATAAGCGCAAGAGTTACTTGATAATAGGCATTAATGATATTTTGACTAATTAACAATTGTATCAAGCCAAAAGAAACGCCCAAGCAAATCAATGTTATAAAGGTATTTTTTGATAGCATTTTTTTCATATCTTACACCTTCTCCCTTGTATTTTTGCCAAGAATTCCTGCTGGCTTTAAAATTAATATTAAAATTAATATTGCAAATACAACAGCATCTTTAAAAAGTGAGCTGCCATATCCAGATACCATCGTCTCAATTACTCCAATAGATAAACCTCCAAGCATTGCTCCCGGAATAATACCAATGCCGCCAAAAACAGCTGCAACAAATGCTTTCAAACCCGGCATAATTCCCATTAGAGGATCAATTGAGTTGTAATAAATACCTACCAACACTCCTGCTGCTCCTGCCATTGCAGAACCGATTGCAAAGGTATAGGAAATCGTTTGATCGACTTTAATTCCCATTAGTTCTGCTGCATCCTTATCAATGGATACAGCGCGCATTGCTTTCCCAACTTTTGTTTTATGAACGATAAACTGTAAAACTAACATTAATACGATTGCCGTTACAATAATATAAATCTGCTGTTTATTTATAATGACATTTCCAATGTGAAACACTTTATTAGTGAGTACAGCCGGATAAGATCGGACATCCGGAGATACAAAAAACATCATTACATATTCCATTAGAAGAGAAACACCGATTGCTGTAATCAAAACAGCAATTCGTGATGCATTACGTAATGGTTTATATGCGACTTTTTCCGTAACAACACCTAAAAGCCCGCAGGCTATCATAGAAATTACCATTGCAGGAAAAAAGCCTAAATGTGCAAAGGTAATTGCAGCATAGCCAATATAGGCTCCAATCATATAGATATCACCATGTGCAAAATTGATTAATTTGATGATTCCGTAAACCATCGTATACCCAAGAGCAATCAGCGCATAAATGCTTCCTAAAGAAATTCCATTTACAATTTGCTGCATTAATTGTTCCAAGGCATCCACCCCCATTTCTACTGCGAAATATTTTAATAAGAATTGAATTAGGGTGAAGCGACTCCACCCTAACTCAATTCTTTAACTAGCCTACGCCAGATGTCATATTCGTTATTTTTTAAGTGTACCCGTTAAATTTATACTTTTAATCTTCTACCTTACAATCCAACCTTTTCAGAAGAAGACTGTACGCCATCTGTAAGTTTGATTACAACGATGGACTTCACTGGATTGTGATTTTCATCCATACTGAAAGAACCTGTTACACCTGTGAAATCTTCAGTTGCAGCGAGTGCTTCCTTAATTTGCTCAGGATTTGCTTCTCCAGCTCTTTCAATTGCATCAACAATGAACTTACCACAGTCATAGCCAAGTGCGTTAAATGCATCCGGTTCTCTATCATACTTTGCCTTAAAGGATTCTATGAATGCCGTTACTGCTGGATCTTCATCCAAAGAGGAATAGTGGTTGGAGTAATATACATCGTTTAATGCAGCTGCTCCTGCTAAATCCGTTAATTTTGGAGAATCGAATCCATCTGCTCCAAGTACCGGTGCTGTAATTCCTAAGTCACGAGCTTGCTTGATGATTAATCCAGCTTCTTGATAATAGCCCGGTAAGAAAATTACATCATAGGATTCTTTTTTAATCTTAGTTAAAATTGCATTAAAATCCTTGTCATTTTGTGCATAAGCTTCTTCCGCTACAATTTCTCCACCATTTTTCTCAAACGTTGCACGGAAGTTTTCTGCCAATCCAGCTGCATAATCACTGGAGCTGTCTTTTACAATTACAGCTTTTGTTGCCGCTAATTTATCCTTAGCATAGGTAGCCATTGCTGTACCTTGGAAAGAATCACTGAAGCATAGACGGAAAACATAGTCCTTTACGCCGTTCTTACCTACAGTCACATCATCCGCAGTAGCAGAACCGGAAAGAACCGGAATACCATACTGTGTAGCAATTGGCTCTTCTGCTTTGTAGTTACCAGAAGTTGCAGGTCCGATTACAGCGACTACACCATCTTGGGACATCAATTTGGTCGCTACCGATACAACCTCAGCCGCATCTGACTTGTTATCAACTTCCACTAACTCAACCTGTTTGCCAAGAACGCCGCCAGCTGCATTGATTTCTTCGATGGCTAATTTAATGCCATCAACAGAACTCTGACCATATGTAGCAACACCACCAGATAATTCATAATTGAGACCAATCTTAATTGTGTCACTTTCTGCGCTACCATTATTGGCATCACCACCACAGCCGGCTAGTGCCATGCTCAACACTAGTGTAAACACTAGTGCAACTCTCATAAATTTTTTCATTGGAAATACACCACCTTTTTCAAAATTGATTTATTTTTTAAATTGTTCTTATAATATCTTCTTTTTGTGGTATTGTCAACATATATTTTTATATTTTTTTGTTTTAAAACAACAATTTATTTATAATTTCAAAAATTAAAAAAGCTATACTGTTAAAAAGTGCGTTTTACGATATTCTCTATATAATAAAAAAAGCACTTTACCTTAAATACTTTTAAGGTAAAGTGCCAATGAATTTATAATATAATTTTTATTTGATTGCTCTATGAATCATAGCATTACAGAATTCCACCAACAGATAGGAATAATGGTGCAAATACCACAGCTACAATCGTCATCAACTTAATTAAGATATTAATGGATGGACCGGAAGTATCTTTGAACGGGTCACCTACTGTGTCACCAACAACAGCAGCTTTATGAGTTTCACTTCCTTTTCCGCCATAGTTTCCAGCTTCAACATACTTCTTAGCATTGTCCCAAGCACCACCTGCGTTAGCCATCATAATAGCAAGAAGTACACCGGCAGCCAATGCACCGGCAAGCATACCACCTAAAGCTGCAGGTCCCATAATGATACCAACTGCCAAAGGAGCAATTACTGCCAATAAACCAGGAGCTACCATTTCTTTCAATGCAGCACCAGTAGAAATATCAACACAACGAGCATAATCTGGCTTTGTAGTTCCTTCCATGATGCCCTTGTTTTCTCTAAACTGTCTTCTAACTTCTTCAATCATTTGATTTGCAGCTTTACCTACAGAATTCATAGTTAAAGCAGAGAATAAGAATGGGAGCATTGCTCCAATAAACAAACCAGCGATTACAAACGGATCAAGTAAGTCAATCTTGTCTAACTTAACAAGCTGAGAATAAGATGCAAATAATGCCAATGCAGTCAATGCAGCAGATCCAATTGCAAATCCTTTACCGATTGCAGCAGTTGTGTTACCAACAGAGTCTAATGTATCTGTAATTTCTCTGACTTCATGAGGAAGCTCAGACATTTCAGCAATACCACCGGCATTATCGGATACCGGACCGTATGCATCTACTGCAACAGTCATACCTGCTGTGGAAAGCATACCAACAGCAGCAAGAGCGATACCATAAAGTCCTGCTGTTGCATTTGCAACTAAAATACCAACTGCAACGATGATAATTGGCCATACGGTGGAAAGCATACCAACACCAAGTCCACTAATAATTGTGGTAGC
>JAYFPL010000068.1:0-4980 GCA_034927775.1 Anaerovorax sp.
TTTCCAATTTCTGAAGTTTTAACGTTTATTTCATCAATTGCCTTCATCATCTGAAGCATTTGTTCATTACTCTTATCCGCTGCTTCTCCAACCGTCTGAACCTGTGTTGCTGCATGGATTGCATTTTGTGCATTTTTATTAACATTCTCGGAAATTTCTTGAATGGTCGCTGATAATTCCTCTATAGAACTTGCCTGCTCCGTTGTTCCTTGTGCTAGCATCTGTGAGCCGCTTGCTACTTGCTCAGAACTAGTTGCAACCTGTGAAGCGATTTCTACCATTTCACCTATTGTATGTTTAAAAACAGTAGATGCATTTAACATTGCTTCTTTAATTTGCTCAAACTCACCGTCATATGCTTGCTCTAAGTGTAATGTTAAGTTTCCTTTTCCAAATTCATAAAGCGCATTGGAAATTTCAGAAATATAATCTACATAACTATGCAAACGCTGTGTTAAAGCTCTCATGGAATCTGCAAGTCTTCCTACTTCATCATTTGAATGAATATTAATTTCCGCGTCTAAATTTCCTTTTGCCATTTCATCCGTTATCACAGTTAATCTTTTTAGCGGAGCTGTAATACTTTTGGATATTAAAACCATAACTGCTAATAGAATAATTGCGACTAACACAAAGAAAATGGTTACGGTTCTTGTTGTTGTCTTTACAGTACTGATAAATTCTTTTTCAGGAATTGATAATAGAACCTTCCATCCTGCAGCTTTAATCGTACCGCTTACTCCATAAGAAGGTACTGCGTTGTCATCAAACTTAATAACCTCTCCACTTGGATTTGCAATGTCATCAAGCATTGTCTGACTTAATCCTATTTCACTGATGTCTTTTAAAATTTCTTCTTCTTCTTTACTTGCCAATACTAACCCTGTCTTAGAGAATAATACTGTTTGCCCAGACTCATAAGCAGTTTTATGTTGCGCAATCATTTCATTAATTTTAATAGTATGTACGTCAATTCCTGCAATACCTATAATTTTATTACCTGACGGATTGTAAATTGGAGCGGAAACAGTTATAACTTGATCTCCTGTATCCAAATCTACATATGGTTCTGTAATGATATATCCTTTTTCAATATCTGCCTCATCAGCAAACCAATAATCACGTGTCGTCAAATCATAGCTGTCAACCCAATCTTCACCATCAAATCCAACCTGTGCATCTAGGTCAACGATAAACGGTTCAAAATTATTTTCTACATTTGCAAACTCCGTCCGTGTTAACATATCATGAGCCCCAACCCAATAAGGAGAACTTTTTAATTCATTGATATTAGTTACGTTTTGTAGTAAATTTCTTACATTATCATCATGCGCCAATTGTTTTGTGACGGTGACGTATAAAGTAAAATAGTTATCTAACTCAGCTACCAATTTTTCTTGAGATATTTGAGCGATACTGCTCTCATCCCTAATTGCTGTTTTTGATGCAAGATTAACTACCACAATACCGGCAAGAATCATCGCAATAATTACAATGCCACCAATAACTGTAACAATTTTGGTTTGAATACTCTTCATTCGATGTATACTGCTTTTCAAATGTATACCTTTTTTCATTTTTGCTTCCCCCATTGCTTCAAATTAGTCTTAGAATTGATCAGATTTTTACAACACTTAACAAAGACTTTGTATCAAATTATACAAGAAATTGGTATATATTTCAAACTTTTTTATCAATGTTTTCCAAAATAATTCAAAATAGTGAAAATTATTTGTGTTTTTAATAATAAATTATAAAAATAATATTATTATTTTTTAAGATTATTTTTTACACATAAATTATTAAGGCTACATTCCTCACACTTAGGATTTCTTGCCATACAAACCAAACGTCCATGCCAAATTAATGCATGATGAGAGTCACTCCACTGTTCTTTTGGTATACATTTCATCAATGCAAGTTCAGTATTCAAAACATTTTTTTCATTCACAATTCCTATTCGGTTTGCCAGTCGAAATACATGAGTATCCACTGCAATTCGAGGCTCTCCAAAACCAACTGATAATACTACATTTGCCGTTTTTCTTCCAACTCCCGGTAATGCGATTAACTGTTCATAATCTCTTGGTACTTCTCCATCGTATTTTTCGACTAACATTATAGATAAGTTTCGTATATTTTTTGCTTTTGTCTTATACATTCCAAGCCGCTTTAAATACTTCTGCAATTCTTCTTCTGAAAGTTCAGACATAGCCTTTGCATTCGAACAGCGTTCAAAAAGCTCCGGTGTTACCTCATTTACGCTTTTATCGGTTGTTTGCGCCGATAGAACCACTGCAATCAATAATTGATAAATAGTTTTATATTTCAGTGCACATTCTGCATTTGGGTATAAGGCTAATAAACGTGTTATCACTTCTTGAGATTGTTTTTTATTTAATTTCTTCATTTCTGCTTCCCTTTTCTTACCATTTTATTAATTATAAAATTCTTATTTATATTTTCACTTCTATTTTAATAAAAATAAAAAGCTACATAATATAAATGGAAAATTTGCTTGTATAGTCTTTCTTATCAAGCAAAAAATATGCTGAATTCTAATAGAATATATATCCATCAACATATATTCTAAACAAAACTGACCGTCGGGTCAAATTGTCTATTGACATTTTTTATTCACTAAAGTAGTATTAAATCATTCTGACCCATTGGTCAGTTTTGGAAATTTTATTAGAGAAATTTCATGATTTTAAAAAATATTATATTTAATTTTGGAGGGGTACTACATGAGCAATCAAATCGTACAAAAAATTTCGGGACTTTCTAAAAAAAAGAAAATCATGCTTATTATCCTCATTGGATTTATTCTTTTAGCTGTTTTTCGTATTATTTCTTCTAGACTGAATACTGAAGTCACAGAAAAAATTCCTGTGAATGTAAAAACAGCGGAAGCCTCTATCTCAACCATTGAAGTTACAACACCATTAAGTGGTATTATCTCTGCTGAAGATCAAGTTTCTTTAATCGCAACTTTACAAACTGAAGTAACTCATGTAAATGTAAAAGTCGGCGATTATGTTTCAAAAGGTGACACATTATTTACCCAAAATACGGATCAAGTACAGGCTTCTTACAATCAAGCATCTGCAAGCGTCTCTATTATGGAAGAAACGCTGAACAGTGCAAAAACAAATTATGATCGAATGGTAATTCTTTATAAAGAAGGAGCTGTTTCACAGCAGCAATATGAGCAGGCCGAAACCCAATATAAAACCGCACAAGGACAGTTAAAATCCGCACAAGCTTCGCAAGATTCTGCACAAACAATGCTTTCAAACGGAACAATGACAGCTCCAATTAACGGCTATGTGACTGAAGTAAATGTAACTGAGGGTGCTTACCCTTCTCCTGCAATGGCTGCAATATCCATTGCCAATACAACCAACCTAGAATTAAATACAAACGTTTCTGAATACTTAATCGGAAAAGTAAAACTTGGAGACAAGGTTGACATTACTGCAAAATCACTTTCTGACAAACCTTTTAAAGGTACAATAAAAACGATTTCCCCCGCTCCGGCAAGCGGCAATCTTACTTATCCAATTACGATTGCCTTAGATCAGGCGCCAGAAGGAATCAAAGCCGGTATGTTTGCTGAAGTAAACTTAATTTCAGACCGCAAAGCGGATGTAATTTGTGTGCCCTCTGATTCAATTATCATAAAAGCCAGTGAAACAAAAGTTGTCATTTTAAAAAAAGGAATTCCATCTTATGTTTCAGTAGAAACTGGTTTAGATAATGGTACTTACGTTGAAATTAAGTCCGGCTTAAAGGTTGGTGATATCGTAGTTACCGAAGGACAACACTACATTATTGAAGGCGAAGAAGTAAACATAATTAAGTAGGAGGCACATATGAATCTATCCCACATTTCCGTAAAACGCCCCATTACGACAATAATGGTTCTATTAATGGTGTTTTTAATAGGAACAGTATCTCTAGTGAAAATTCCCCAAGATCTTTTTCCTGATATACAACTTCCAATTGCTTTGGTAATGATTAATTATCCCAATGCATCGCCGGAAGAAGTAGAAACAATGATTACCAAACCAATTGAAGAACAACTGGCGGCTGTTGAAAATCTTGACAGTATCTATTCCCTATGCAGTGCTGGCAGCTCTGTAACTGCAGTTAAATTTTCTACAGATACCGATATGAATTTTGCCACACTTAATATGCGTGAAAAAATCGCACTTGTTCAAGACTATCTACCGGATGAAGCTTCCGATCCAATTGTTATGAAAATGGATATGAATGCTGCACCTATCATGCAAATTTATATTTCCGGAGATATGTCATTAACGGATTTATATAATAAAATTGATGGAGACGTTACCAATGAGTTTAAACGAGTAGACGGCGTTGCATCGGTTTCGCTCATTGGCGGAATTGAAGAAGAAGTAGCAATTAACTTTGATCAGGAGCGTTTAAATGGCTATGGTCTTACCCTTTCTGCTATGAGTCAAATGCTTTCAGCTGAAAATCTTAACCGTCCAAGTGGTACTATTTCAAAAGGGTCCACTGAAGTCATTGTACGTACCATGGGAGAATTTAAAAACATTGAAGAGTTAGCGAAGTATCCGATAACACTTCCAACTAGAGAAATCATCAATCTTCAAGATATTTCAACCATATCAATGCAACAAAAAGAGCAAGAATCAATCAGCCGGGTTGATGGCCGAACAGGCATTGGTGTTATTATTACAAAGCAATCGGTTGGCAATACCGTAGATGTATGTAAAGCAGTACAAAAAACTCTGCAAAAATTAGAAGAAAAAAATCCGGATTTGCATTTTACTATTGGATTTAATCAGGCAGACTTTATTCAAAATGCCGTTTCATCCGTAGCTACATCCGGAATTACAGGTGCTATATTAGCAATCATTTTAATCTTCCTGTTTTTACGAAATTTTGGTTCTACAATGGTAATGGCAATATCTATACCTTCTTCTTTCCTTG
>JAYFPL010000087.1:0-17419 GCA_034927775.1 Anaerovorax sp.
GATTAAAAAGAGATGTGGAGAAGATTTTCCAGTATCTTTAAGATATAGTATTAAAAGTTTTATAAAAGATTGGTGTAAGGGTGGACTACCAAATGAAGAATTCCAAGAGATGGGACGTGATATTCCAGAAGGAATTGAAGCAGCTAAAATTTTAGTGGAAGCTGGATACGATGCATTAAACGTTGATGCCGGCACCTATGATTCCTGGTATTGGAATCACCCGCCTATGTATTTTGAAGAAGGAATGTATCGTGAATTTGGCAAAATACTAAAAGAACATATAAGTGTACCGATTATCTTGGCGGGGAGAATGGAAAATCCTGAACTTGCAGTGGAAGCATTAAAAACAAGCTGCGATATAATTGGCTTAGGCAGACAACTTTTGACTGACCCATATTATCCGGAAAAAATACGTACCGGAAGATTGGATGAAGTGCGTCCATGTCTTGGCTGTCATGAAGGTTGCCTTGGAAGAATCGGAAATGCACCTGTTAGTTGTGCGGTTAATCCGTCTTGCGGTCGGGAAAAGATTTACGGACTTGTTCCGGCACATAAAATTAAGAAATTCCTTATTATCGGAGGCGGCCCTAGTGGTATGGAGGCAGCCAGAGTTTTAGCGGAAAGAGGGCATAAGGTTGTTCTTTGCGAGAAAAACGGTGAACTTGGCGGAAACTTGATTCCAGGAAGTGTCCCACATTTTAAACGTTATGACCGAGCCTTGATAAATTGGTATCAAAGACAATTAGAACTATTGAATGTCGATGTTAATCTAAAATGCGAAATTACTGCTGACAAGATTTCTTCCTATCAAGCTGACGAAGTCATTGTGGCAACTGGATCGACTCCAATTGAATTATCGTTTGGTGGAACCGGAAAAGCAATACTGGCTAATGAAGTATTGCAGGGCAAAGAAAAACAGGGCAAGAACATTGCAATTATAGGCGGAGGACTGGTTGGTTGTGAAACTGGTTTGTGGCTTGCACAGCAGGGAGCAAATGTAACTATAATTGAAGCAACGCCTGAAATTTTAGGCGGGCCTCATGGCCTTCCGCATATGAATCGTTTTATGTTGGAAGATTTACTGGCGTTTCATGAAGTAAAGATTCTTAAGACTACAAAAGTAGTATCCATTGATGAAGGTTCTGTCACTTATGAGAATGATAATGGAACAGAAAGTATCTCTGTCGATACGGTAATTTCAGCAGTTGGATATAAAGAGAATAATGCTTTATATGAAAATTTGAAGAATTTAGATATGATTGTGCATAATATTGGTGATTCTCAAAAAGTGCATAATATTATGTATTCCATTTGGAACGCATATGAATTGGCAAGAGAATTATAAGATTTAGATAAAAAGAGACTGTCTCAAAATAAATTGAGACGGTCTCTTTTGATGTTCTACCCTTTATAGACATTCAATAATCCATTATTTTATAATATTTTCAAGTGCAGTTGGCAGGAAAAATTTTGTGCACTATGAGCGATTCAACTATTCTAACAAAGGGAAACCAAATGGCCTAGAGTAATTCCATTCTTCCATCAAAGCAGTTGCTTCCGCTTTCTCCTCTTCGGTTAGATTCCCCGAGGAAAAATATTCAGTCTCTACACCACTCAAATCTTCTTTAAATTTTCCACCTAATGAACTGATTGGTTCCCATTGAACCCTAAAATAGTATTTGACAATATTTTTTTGATCTAATATTGATAGCCCAGAAAAAATCCATCTTTTTTCTCCCACAAAGAAATGTCTGTCCTTTTTTATACTTTCATGAATCTCTTTTTTTAATAATTTGGATTCTTCTATTTCATAATACAAAACCCCTGATACCTTTGGAGCAACACTTCCTTCTTTTTTATAAACGAGATATGGATTGTATCCTGCCTTTTCAGGAATATAAAAGCTCCAGCTATCACTTTCTTCTAATGTTGTTGCCTTTGATAAGGAGCAAACATCTTTTAACGGAGCCGAAGTGTTAAAAAAACCACTCGTCACAAAATAAATCAAAAGAACTGCTATCATAACTATGAACATTATCGCTAAATTTTTTTTTGAAAAGTTATACTCCGCTTTATTGAATCGCTTCATTTCATGTCACCTTTGTTATAAACTGCCACCCTTTCTTTAACAAATATATCTTATATCATTTACCATATCACATATATATAATCAATGATTTTTCTTATCCTCTTGAATCCGATTGAGCAAAAGGGTTTGTTACATAAATATTGGAAAGAATCAAATCCAGCATTCTATTTAACTTTTCCTTACAAAATTCCAGAGAATAATTTGCCATATGAGACCATTCAAATTGAGCCATCAGATAAACACTCATAACAATGTCTAGGATTTCGTCAGCACTGATTTCTTTCTTAAAGATATTCTGTTCTTGAGCCTCAACAATCAGTGTTCGAAAAATGCGCATCATTTCTAAACGGGTTGCATAAAGGTTACTTTCTTCACAAGAATTCAAGTAAGTAATTTTACGGGATAAATTGATGTAAGGAATGGAGTCAAGAATAAAAACCTCTAAAACTCTTCTGAGTTTGTCTTCACTATTTACGGCATCTTTTAATTCATGGTTTAAGAGATATTTTATCTGATCCAATTCATCTTGCGCAATTCCCAGCAGGAGACTTTCTTTATTGGGGAAATAATTGTATAAGGTTGCTTTCGATATTTCTGCTTTTTTAGCAACATCTTCAATTAAAGTATCCTCATAACCCTTACTGCTGAACAGACGACGAGAGGCCTTTAAAATACGTTCTCGGCATTTTATTTTATTTAATTCTCTTCTTGAACCTTTCATAATCTCTCCCAAATGATAAAACATTTAAATAAAAAAATGATAAATTAAATACTTTAATTATATTACATAATTGTAGTTTTGCCTATAAAAAAATATTATATTATTAAAGTATTCTAAATATTCCAATAAAAAATAATTATTAGACTTGACTTCAAAATTAGACTTGAGTATAATTTAACTGAAAATTGGAACGTATAATATATAAAAATATTTGGAAGGAGTGAAGAAATGGATTATATCTTATCATTTGACGTAGGAACCAGTGCCTTAAAGGCTATTTTAGTCAACAAATGCGGTGAGATTAAACAAAGCGCTCAGGAGTGTTATGAAGTGAACCTGATGCAGGATGGGTATGTAGAAATGGATCCAACAGAATGGTGGGCCGCAATTATTAAAACGACGAAGACAATCATGTCAAGTTGCGATGTCCTGCCTAATGAAGTAAAAGGGATTGTATTTTGCACTCAAGCTTTAAATGTAATTCCAATGGGGTATGACGGGAAAGTCCTAAGACCAGCAATCAGTTGGCTTGACAGCAGAGCTGATGAAGAAGCCAGTGAGATTGTAGAGATGATTGGTGGAGTGGAAGCGTGTGAAGCAGTTATGGGTACTGTGTTTACCGGTATGGATTCTTTACCAAAAGTTAGATGGCTGATGAAGAATGAACCGAAGACATTCGAAAAAATGAAGTGCTTCCTTGACTGTAACGGATACCTTACATATCGTGCAACCGGTGAAATGGTATATGACATTGCAAGTGCGTCCTTCCTTGGATATGACAGAGAATCGGCTTCCATTATTCCTGAACTAATCGGAACATCAGGATTTGATCCGGAAAAATTCCCACGCATTGTAAAATCATTTGAAAAAGTTGGGAATCTAACAGCTATGGTGGCAGAAGAAATTGGTCTTACAACGGATACTGCAGTATTTGGAGGAACTTGTGACATTCAGGCTACGACCATTGGTTCCGGTATGGCTGGCCATGAAGAGGCCCATATTTATCTGGGGACTTCTGGTTGGGCAGCAGTAGGTACGAATAAGGTGGCTACATTATCCAATGGCGGAGGCTGCATTATGTCTGCCGATCCGGATATGCAACTATGGGTATATTCTACAGAAACTTGCTGTGCTACATATAATTGGTTTATTGATAATTTCTTTGGATCAGAAAAAGAAAGTACTCTGATTCCGAACATTTATGCTTTTATGGATCATCTTGTAGAGCTGATTCCACCGGGATGCAACGGATTGATTTTTAACCCTTGGATTAGTGGAGAAAGGAGCCCGGTTCAGGACGTATTTGTTAGAGGCGCATTCCTGAACATAGGAATGCTTCATACAAAAAATCATATGCTGAGAGCGGTGATGGAAAGCATAGCATATAACCTTAAGTGGTGTTATGACAGCATGGAAAATGATTTGGGTCAGAAGACCTCTGTGGTCAGAATTCTTGGTGGCGGCACAAAGAGTAAAACCTGGATGCAGATATTTGCCGATATTTTCAATCGTAAAATTGAGGTTGTTAAGGATTCTCAGGTTGCAGGTGCAATCGGAGGTGCATTCTTGGCCGCATTGGGGCTTGGAATGTATGAATCCTTTGATGATGCAAAGCAATGGGCTACGGTATCTCAAGTATATGAACCGAATCCTAAAAACGTTGCATTATATAAAGAAGACTTTGAAAACTTTAAACAATCCTATGAGGAATTAAAAAACTTTTACAAAAAAGTAAATAAGAAATAGCGAATCTAACGAAGAAAGGTTAGGTGAATACCTTGAGCGAAGGAAAATATCGGGTATATAACTATCGTTGGATAGTGCTGACCGTCTATGGGTTATCTACAGCAGCTATACAATTAATGTGGACTACATATTTCTCAATAACAACCAATGCGTGGCAGTATTATGGTTTCACAGATGCAGTCAATGGGGAGAGTGCAATTAGCTTTCTGTCTATTGTATTTATGATAGGGATGATCACTCTCTCTATTCCTTCCCTTGCCGCATTTGAAAAGTTTGGATTTAAAAAATCGGTAGGTTTTGGAGTCGTATTAATGGGTGCGAGCGGGATGTTTAGAGGATTCTTTGGAGATAGCTATGCTATGGTTATGATCGCTACAGTTGGTTTTGCAATTGCACAGCCATTTATTTTAAATTCACCGGGGCTAGTAGCAGGGAAATGGTTTCCGGAATCAGAAAGAGCAACTGCCAATAGTATCGGTTTGTTATCAAGCTATATCGGTATGTGTATTGGATTACTTTTAACACCAGTTATAGTCGAAGGTGGAATGAGCATCAAAGAAATGCTTATTCTATATGGAATCATCGGTGCTGTCGTTGCAATCTTATTTGTAATATTTGTAAAAGAAAAACCAGAAACTCCACCATGTCCCGAAGAACAGGCATTGCGTTTGGATTTTAAAGTAGGGATAAAAGGTGCATGGAAGAGAAAGGACTTTAGATACAGCCTAATCATATTTTTCTGTATGTTTGGTATTTTCAACACATTCTTTACGATGATAGAACCGATATTAAAACAGCTCAGCAAAAATAATATAGACGCAACAGAGGTTGGAATAATAGGCGTTCTAATACTGGGAGTTGCCATAGTAGGAAGCTTTGTAATTTGTTTCATTTCAGACAAAGATAAACTTCATAGAAGAAAACCATATATGATCATCAGCAACATTATTGGAGCTTTTGGCCTTATGATATTCATCGTTGCGGGTGGATTTTTTGAAATGGCAATTGCGGCAGTGCTTTATGGATTTTTCATTGTAGGAGGAGCACCCCTTGTCTTAACTTTTGCTGCAGAGGCAGCATATCCGACTTCAGAAGGAACATCGGAAGGATTACTAATGTTTTCTGGTAATGTCGCCGGAGTGATATTCCTTGGAGCAGCAACACTTTTCCACGGAAATCATAACTTATTGATGATATCCATGGTAGCGATTACTGTAATCTATATCATATTGATATTTATGTCAAAGGAATCGAAGCTGGAAAAAAAGACAAGGTAAAAATAGAAATAGAAATAGTAGGAGGAAGAAAGTATGTGTAAAGGGTATTCTGTATCCGCATGGCCGGATGTAGAGAAAATCAATGAGAAGATGAATCATTTGATTCAAAGCAAAGTTTATAAGATCAAACCTGAATTTATGGAAAAATATTTGAATTATTTTGAAACAAAATGTCAGGGTTCCAAAAAGATGATTGAGGAAGCTAAGAAATATATCCCAGGGGGAGTACAGCATAACCTTGCCTTCAACTATCCATTTCCTCTTGCGATAACAAAGGCCGAAGGTGCATACCTCTATGATGTGGATGGAAATCGATATGTAGATTATTTACAGGCAGGAGGTCCAACCTTACTTGGTAGCAATTACTTGCCGGTACAGGAAAAGGTGATTGAAGTCATTAAGGAATCGAGTCCGTGCACCGGTTTGTTTCATGAATATGAGATGAAGCTTGCAAAAATCATCCATGAAAATATGCCTTGGGTAGAAATGTATCGAAGTCTTGCAAGCGGTACAGAAGCAGACATGATAGCCATTCGAATTGCCCGGACATTTACAGGTAAGCAAAGAATCATAAAAGTTGGTGGAGCTTATCATGGTTTTAGCGATCAAATGGTTTACAGCCTTCATATACCCGGAACGAAGACTTTTGAGGCACATGGAATTCCGAAGGAAGCATCCGCAAATACAAAGGAATTTTATCCGGGAGATATAGATGGACTACGTCAGGTTTTAGAAAAAAATGAAAAAGAGGGGGGAACTGCAGCTGTAATTCTTGAACCAATTGGTCCGGAAAGTGGAACAAGGCTTGTATCCAAAGACTTTAATGCAAAGGTAAGGGAACTTTGCGATGAATTCAATGCATTGCTGATTTTTGATGAAGTTGTAACCGCATTTCGTATGGGGCCGGGAGGTGCACAGGGTTACTTTAATGTAAAACCGGATCTTACGGTATTTGGAAAGATCGTAGCGGGTGGATATCCTATGGCTGGCGGCGTTGGAGGAAGAGCCGATATTATGTCTTGTGTAGCGGCAGGGGTGAAGCCTGGAAAACCAAAAGCATATGCTGGTGGAACCTTAAGCGCAAATCCTCTTAGCTGTGCTGCAGGATATTATGCAATTAAAGAAATCATTGAACAGGATGCAGCAAAAAAGGCAGGTGAAAATGGAGATAAACTGTGTGAAGGATTAGTAAAGCTAATTGATAAATATGAACTTCCGTTTGTTGCTTGGAATGTTGGATCAATCGTTCATTTCGAAGTATCAGGGGTAATGTATTTGTCAGTTGAAGATCCAGAACTAATGCAAAAAATTAAGGAACGACAGCATTGTATCGAAGAATTCGGAGCTGCGCTAACTGCAAATGGTGTCATAACTCTTGCAGGCAGCAGAATCTATACGAGTATGGCGGATAACGATGAAACGATTGCTTTTACTCTGAATGCATTTGAAGATATTTTTAAGAATTTAGAAAGATAAAATAAAGGGGGAAATGAAAAATGATAAGAAAACTTGATGATGAAAACTTAATGTATGCTTTTCCGGAGGTAGCCTTTTCTGAGGACTATATTATTGCTACATATCAGGCAAAAGTAAAAACAAGAGACATTGAAAAACTGGCTTTAGCAATTGCAGATGAGCAAACAACAGGAACTTGGATTAAAGTCGGTGCGGATTCAAATGATAAAAAAAGAAAATTTGGGGCTAAGGTAGTTTCTATCTATGAAGTACCTGATACTGCTGCAGACTATATGTCAGATGAACCGCCAATTTATATCATTCAGATTGCATATCCGATTACAAACTTCGGAACGAGTATTCCTATGCTGCTGACTACCCTGTTTGGCAATATTTCCGCATCTGGGATGATTAAATTTATAGACTGTGCTTTTCCGAAGAAATATATTGAACAATTCCAGGGACCTAAATTTGGTGTTCAAGGTTTAAGAGATATTTTGGATGTTCCAGACAGACCATTGCTGAATGCAATGATCAAGCCAAATATTGGATGGAATCCGGATGAAGGTGCAGATTTATTTTACAAGGCGACTAAGGGCGGCGTTGATATTATTAAGGACGATGAGTTAATGCCGGCAAATGAATCCCATTGTCCGCTTGAAGAACGAGTGCGTAAATTTATGGCGATGGAAAAACGTGTATTTGAGGAAACAGGGGAACACAGCTTATATGCAGTCAATATTACTGACAGTATTGAAAAAATAAAAGAAAATGCATATAAAGCCATTGAGTATGGTACGAACTGTTTGATGTTGAATACCTATACAGCCGGATTTGGTGCATTAAAAATGCTTGCGGATGATCCTAATATCAATGTGCCAATTTTAGCACATGTAGATTTTGCCGGAGCGTATTGCGCTTCTACTTATACTGGAATGGCTGCACAATTACTAATTGGTAAAATTGTAAGACTGGCAGGCGGAGATTTTCAGATTAACGGTCATCCATGGGGCAAATTCCCAATCGCAAATAAATTATTCTATCGTAGCTTTAAATTCTTTACACAACCATGGTGGAATATTAAGCCAATGATGTATGCTGCTTCCGGTGGAACAACACAGCTCGTTGTAAAGAATTGTATCGATGCGGTAGGAACGGATATCATTTTAGCAGCAGGCGGAGGCGTCCATGGTCATCCTGACGGAAGTGAAGCCGGAGCTAAATCCATGCGTCAAGCGATCGATGCAGCGTTACAGGGAGTTAATCTGTTTGAATATGCAAAGACACATAAAGAATTAGAAAGAATGATCGAATTACTGGGACCAGATGCAAAGAAAAACTTTGATTTGATGAACTAAATATAAAGATTTGAGGATTCTATGTACAAAAAAATAATATTTGTTGATTTTGATGGCACGATTACAATGGAAGATACCCTTGACGGTGCTATGCGGCTGTTTGTTTCAAAGGAAGAATACGAAGAAAAATTGAATGAATTGGTTCATGGTAAGATAACGTTGAGTGAAGCACTTCATATGGTCTTTGATCATGCTCCATCAAATCGGTTTCATGAGATTATGGAGTACGTTGAAACGATAGAAATAAGAGACGGATTTTCAGAATTTCTTGATGAAATGAACATTGCTGGAATCCCTGTAGTCATTATCTCTGGTGGGTTAAGGCAATTGCTTGAAGCAAAAATCGGGAAGTATAAAGATCGTTTTCTTGGAGTACATTATGTAGATCTTGATCTTTCCGGGGAAAAGATGAAGCTTGTATCTCAATATGATGATGGAAAAGAATTGCTGAAGAAAACGGAGATTATGGCACAGTATGACTACGAGTCGGCAATATGCATAGGAGACAGCTATACCGATATTAATATGGCTGCTGCATCTGATGTTGTCTTTGCAAGAGACATTTTGGCCGATTATTTAAAAAAAGAAGGAAGATACTACATTCCTTGGGACAATTTTTACGACGTTTGCGAAGCGATTAAAAGTTCCAAATAAGATTTCGTTGTTAGGAATTCTCGAGGAATACGTAAAGAATCCAACATATTAAGAAGCTGCTCCAAAGCGGCTTCTTTTTTTTCTTTATTTTCAGCCATGTATTCGAGCTCCAAAAATAATCCCAAGTTATCTACATGGTCGATACATGCTGTTATTGCATCAAAATGGTAGAATTCCCTTGTCTTTTTGACAGTAAATAGAGGGTAGTAGCCTAAATGGAGTAAGATTGCTTTCATTGCATCAATATCTCCAATGGAAGATTCATATTCTTCTCTGGTTTGAGAAATGGTATCTAACTTTCTGCCTTTATAAGTAATAAATGCTTGATAGGAGGATTCTCCGATAATATTTGAATAACGTATTCTGAGGGCTTCGTCTCTTTTTGGTAAATTTCTTTCTTCACCCGTATAATAAGTGTCAACCTCTCGTACGGAAATACCCTTAACAAAAGATGAATTAAGCAGAGAATCTTTTATTAAATCAATATCGCTAAGTTTTGCCTTTATTTCAACTTCAAACATAAAATTACCTCTCCATTTTAAATGTATTGCTAAATATATTATTACATATTTTATCAACTAAGTATAATAGAATTATCCCCAAAATAAAAAGCAAGAAATATATGAATAAAGGTATGATAAAATTGTCAAACTCCAACCTTACTGGTATCATAATAATAGAAGAATCATCCTATAGGACAAAACATCAATGATTTATAAAAGCAGATAAAAATAAAGGATTAAAATAGATTATGAAAAAATTAGTCATTGGAATATTAGCGCATGTAGATGCGGGTAAGACGACATTATCGGAGAGTATATTGTATCTAAGCGGTAAAATCGGAAAATTGGGAAGGGTGGATAATAAGGATGCTTATTTGGATACCTATGAGTTAGAACGGGCAAGAGGTATCACCATTTTTTCCAAGCAGGCCATATTGGAAATCGGAGACACGCAAATTACCTTGCTAGATACCCCAGGGCATGTAGATTTTTCGGCTGAAATGGAGAGAACTCTTCAGGTCATGGATTATGCTATTTTAGTAATAAGCGGTGCAGATGGGGTGCAGGGGCATACCAAAACATTATGGAATCTTCTCAACATGTATCAGGTTCCTGTATTTTTATTCGTCAATAAGATGGATCAGAATGGGACGGATAAGGAGAAATTAATAAAAGAAATAAAAAAGCAGTTGGATGATGGATGCATTGAATTTGGACAAGTTAAGATAGATAACTTTCACGATCAGCTGGCCATGTGTGATGAATTAATGATGGAGGATTATCTGGAAACAGGACAGATTGAAGCTTACCAGATTATAGAAGCAGTCAAGGCGCGTAAAGTATTTCCTTGTTATTTTGGTTCGGCTTTAAAACTGGAAGGCATTAAACCATTTATGGAAGGGATTGTACAGTATACAAAAATACCTTGCTATTCCGATGAATTTGGAGCAAAAATATTCAAAATAACGAGAGACGAGCAAGGGAACCGTCTTACCCATATGAAGCTTACCGGAGGAAAACTTAAAGTAAAAGATGTCTTAACGAATGGTCTGTGGGAAGAAAAAGTGAATCAAATACGTATTTATTCCGGTCAGAAGTTTGTGGCAGTGAATGAGATGGAGGCAGGTTCTGTATGTGCAGTAACAGGGTTAAATCAAACTAGGCCGGGAGAAGGATTGGGGAAGGAGAAGGCTTCCAATGCGCCGCTATTGGAACCGGTACTTTTCTATCAAATTATTCTTCCGGAAAGCTGTGATCCAAGAGTGTTGATTCCCAAACTGCGTCAGATTGAAGAAGAGGAGCCGGAACTTCACATTATATGGGATGAGCAGTTACAGGAAATTCATGTACAAATTATGGGAGAGGTGCAGATAGAAATTCTGCAGAGTATGATACAAAGTCGTTTTGGTGTTCACGTAGAATTCGGTACGGGAAGGATAGTATATAAAGAGACAATTGCCAATGGTGTGGAAGGAGTAGGACATTTTGAACCACTGCGGCATTATGCGGAAGTACACCTTTTATTGGAACCGAGTGAGTTAGGCAGCGGTCTGCAGTTTTCTGCAGAATGCAGTGAAGATCTATTGAGTAAAAACTGGCAAAGACTTATTTTAACTCACCTGCAAGAAAAAGCTCATAAAGGAGTTTTAACAGGATCGGCTATTACCGATATGAAAATTACCCTAGTTTCAGGAAGAGCACACAACAAGCATACAGAAGGCGGTGACTTCCGAGAGGCTACTTACCGTGCAGTGCGTCAAGGCTTAATGGAGGCAGAATCCGTATTGCTTGAACCGTATTATTCCTTTCAGTTGGAAGTACCTGAGAAGATAGTAGGAAGAGCTATGACTGACATTGAAAAAATGCATGGGACATGTGAAATATCGCAGACCGATGGTGAAATGGCGGTTCTTGTAGGGAGTGCTCCTGTTGTAGCAATGAGGAATTATCAGAAAGAGGTAGTTGCCTATACCAAAGGCCTTGGCAGGTTGTTTTGCAGCTTAAAAGGATATGAAACGTGTCATAATGCTGAGGAGGTTATTGAAAGTATCGGATATGATTCGGAAAGAGACATTGAAAATCCGACCGGTTCAGTATTTTGTACACACGGTGCAGGATATCTGGTAAATTGGGATGAAGTAAAGGAACATATGCACGTTGAAAGCTATCTTAAGAAAAAGGATGATTCATCGGCAGAAACAACCCAAAATCAAGTCTCTGCAGAAGAACACTGGATTAGTTTAGAAGAGATTGACCGAATTATGAATAAGACCTTCTATGCAAATCAAGGTAAGAAGTCTGTTTGGAAAAGAGGGAAAACAGCACTTGAGAGTTATTATGAAACTACGGATTATGTCAGCATACAGAAAGAAAGCAATGAGGAGTATCTTCTTGTGGATGGTTATAATATTATCTATGCATGGCCTGAGCTAAAAGAACTTGCAGAGGAGAATATGGACGGTGCAAGAATGAGTTTGCTGCATTCGCTGAGTAATTATCAGGGCATAAGGAAATGTCATATTATTGTTGTATTTGACGCATATCGTGTTCAGGGACATCGTGAGGAAGTCATTGACTATTATAATATTCATATCGTTTATACTAGAGAAGCACAAACGGCTGATGCATATATTGAAAAATTTGCTCATGATAATAAAGGAAAATATCGTATAGCAGTAGCAACGTCAGATGGTTTACAGCAGATGATAGTAAGAGGAACAGGGGGTTCTTTGTTATCGGCAAGAGAGCTTAAAATTGAGGTCGACGCGGCGAATGAAAGAATCATGCAGGAATATAAGCAAATGCAGGCTGAAGACAGAAGTACTTTAATCGATTCCTTGTCTTTGGAAACAAAAAAACAGATAGAGCAATTAATAAAAAAAGAAAATGAATGAATTTGGAGATGAAAGGATTAGCGTTAGAATGATTAAAAAGGAAAAGTATATTTGCAAGCGGAACGTATTATTATTAACGATCTTCCTTTTAATAGGATTATCTGGGTGTTCAGAAACGAAAGATTCCTATAATGACTCACAACAAAATATACAGTCAGAATCCATATCGAAAGCACAAGACGAAACGAGCATATCACATAATATTGCAAAAGAAAAAATTATAGATTGGGGAAATTATTTTAATGGTATTAATGGATGTGCTGTAGTTTTTATGCCTGCTGAAAATACATATTATTTCTATGATAAAGAAATGTGTGAAAGAGAGGTGTCTCCATGCTCCACCTTCAAGATAGCTTCAACTCTTATGGGTTTAAACAATCAAATAATAACATCTGAAGAATCAACAATGGATTATAACGGTGCAAATTATCCAATTACGGAATGGAATAGAGACTTAAATTTAAAAGATGCATTTCAAACTTCGTGTGTATGGTATTTTCATCAGATTGTTAATAAAGTAGGGAAAGATGAAGTTAAAATAGAGTTAGAAAAATTGGGGTATGGAAATTGTGATATCAGTGAATGGGATGGCAGTAATATAAATCCATCGGAAGACTTGAATGGTTTTTGGTTAGAATCTTCTTTGAAAATTTCACCTTTGCAGCAAACCAATATTTTAATAAATATTTTTGAAAATAAAACGGATTATTCAAGAGAAAATATAGACATCCTTAAAAAAATTATGCGGATTGATGAAAGTAATATTTATGGCAAAACTGGAACGGGAGTAGATGGACATGCTTGGTTTGCCGGATTTGCAGAAAATGAGGAGCAGCGAAACTATTTTGCTGTTTATTTATCAGATGATACAGTAGGCGGTCTTTCCGGATATAAGGCGAAAGAAATCGCAATTCGTATTATAGAAAATATGTAGTAAATGAAATTTTCAAGGATACACTATTTATAATTGATAATTTTTTATTGATATTATAAGAAAATATCAAATAGAATAGGAGTACATGATATGACATTTGAGGAGCTATATGTAAAGCTGACAAAAGATAAAGCAAATGGCAAAGCACTTGATTTAACAGGATTAAATTACGATCAAAATCATATGGACTGTCTTTTGCACCCGGATAAGCACTCTTTGGTATGGAAAATTAGAGAGTGTAATTGCAGTGATAAAGACTGTGTATCATCCTGTCTTTTTAATGCGATAGAAATTAAAAATGGATCTATTTCTTTTAAAAATGAAAATTGTACAGGTTGTTATGAATGTATCGATGCCTGTAAGGAACACAATCTTGAACAAAGTCATGATACCATCAAGGCAATCGAAATTTTAAAAGAATCAAAAGAAAAAGTATATGCCCTTATGGCTCCGGCTTTTGTAGGGCAATTTGGAATGGAAGCGACACCTGGGAAAATAAGAACTGCTTTAAAGCAGCTTGGATTTGCAGGCATGATAGAGGTAGCCGCTTTTGCTGACATTTTGACACTAAAAGAGGCGTTAGAATTTAGAAAGAATATAGAAAATGACATGCAATTTCAGCTGACGAGCTGCTGCTGCCCAGTGTGGATTTCATTAATAAAAAGGAATTATAGGGATATCGTTAATCATCTTCCTCCTTCTGTATCACCTATGATTGCTTGTGGAAGAATCGTAAAAGAGTTACATCCCGGTTGTAATACTATTTTTATAGGTCCTTGTCTTGCTAAAAAAGCGGAATCGAAAGAGAGAGATCTTATAGGGGCAATTGATTGTGTACTTACCTTTCAAGAGTTAAAAGATATCTTTAATGCATTTCAAGTGAACTTTTCCAAGCTAGAGGAAAACACGAAAGAACATTCTTCGACAGCAGGACGATTGTATGCCAGAACAGGAGGCGTAAGCGAAGCCGTTTCTTTTTCAGTAGATCGTTTGCAAGCAAAGCATAAATTAAGACCTGTTTATGCGAATGGAGTAAAAGAATGTAAAGAATTATTAAATTCAATATTAAATAATGATATTAAAGGTAATTTTTATGAAGGAATGGGTTGCTTAGGCGGATGTGTAGGAGGACCGAAAAGTGTCATTGACGAAGATGAAGGGAAAGAGTTTGTAAATCAATATGCGGATAAGGCATCCTATCACACACCATTAGACAATCCTTATGTTATTGAAATCATTCATCGCCTTAATTTCCATACGGTTAATGACTTTTTAGAAAAAAGTGATATACTAACCAGATATTTTACTGATTAATTAAAATGAATAATAGGAATAAAATTTTATAAAGAGAAAGGAGCATTTAAAATGATTTTATATCAGTCGTTGGATCAAATAGATAAAGAAAGACTTTATAAAACGTTTATTGATGCATTTTCTGATTATCAGGTTAAAATTGATTTACCATTTTGGAAGTTTGAGCAAATGCTTCAAAGAAGAGGTTATCATTCCGAAATTTCTATAGGAGCCTTTGAAAATGATCGATTAGTTGGATTTGTTCTAAATGGATTTCGAAAATGGAATGGAAGGGCGACGGCATATGACCTTGGAACAGGGGTCATACCGGAATTTAGAAGGAAAGGCATTACAAGTGAAATGCTTTTACATGTAAAAAAGCAATTTAAAGGCAAGTCGGTAGAGCAATACTTACTTGAAGTCATAAAATCAAACACATCCGCTATTCAACTCTATAAAAAACAAGGGTTTAAAGTACAAAGGGAATTTTCATGCTTTGAAATAGAAAGAGATAAGTATATTCCACAGACAACCTATAATACTGAGCATGTTGAGCGAATTGAGCTGAATCAGTTAAAAGAATTTTGGGATTTTAAACCTTCTTGGCAGAATTCGATTGAGTCTGTAAATGCAATACCAGAAGCTTTTCTTTATTCTGTTGTACGTGTTGATCATAACATTGTTGGATATGGAATTATTGATAAAAAAACAGGGGATATCCCGCAGATAGCGGTAAATAAGGACTATAGGCGTAATGGAATTGCTGGAAGTATCATTTCCGATATGATAAAAAGTACAGAATCAAATAAAATTTGTATTCTTAATGTAGATACTCAGTTCAAATCAGTTGAAGATTTTTTTGATCAATTAGGATTTGAGTATAGTGTTGGCCAGTATGAAATGCTTTTTGTGTTATAAATTTTTAAGCATAATTCTGATCCAAGCAAGGCTATTAAATAAGATATAATAAAAATGATTAAATACTTATAATTTTATGTTATAGTTTTCTAAAAAAACTGGAGAGTAATTATGGATAAGTTAAAGATTAAATGTAAATCATTTGTTGAAGGGGAATGGATCCCACTTAAAAACACTGCTCGTGGTGAAGATATATCTCCTTGTTTTGAATTAGAAGGTATAACAGCAAATGCAAAATCGATTGCAATTACCTTCGATGATGCTTCCCACCCACTTTTTCCAAATTATAATCACTGGGTAATATGGAATATACCCATACAAAATGTGATTCCAGAAGCCATACCTCATGGCACTGTTGTAAATAGTCTTGGAGGTGCTATGCAAGGGATTGCTTATGGGAAACATCGATATAAAGGCCCGAAACCACCGCTTAAGTCAATTCATACTTATGTGTTTACTTTTTATATTTTAGACTGTAAGCTGGAATTGCCTCCTAACAGTAGAAAACGAGATTTGTTAGCTCAACTGGAAGGACATATTCTTCAGCAAGCAATTCTTTCGGGAAAATTCCAAAGTTATAGAGAATGATTATTAATTTAAAGGTAAAGGATTAAATAAGAAATGATAAAAGTAAATAATGGTGATTTCTCTATAGAACAAATATGTGAGTCGGGCCAGTGCTTCCGACTAAAGAAAATTAAAGAGAATAAATATTCAATGATTGCATTGGGACGATATTTAGAACTGGAACAGGATCAAAATGAAATAACATTCCATTGTACACCGGAAGAGTATGCTCAGGTTTGGGAAAGATATTTTGATTTAAACACCGATTACAAACGATTCATTGAGTCAGTAACTGAAGAAGACGAGTATTTATATCGTGCAGTTCAATTTGGAAAGGGCATTCGAATATTAGAGCAGGATGTTTGGGAAATCATTATATCCTTTATTATTTCACAGCAAAATAACATCAAAAGAATTAGGAAATGTATAGAATTATTGTGTGAAAAATATGGAGAGAAAAAGTTTATTAACAAAACTGAAATATATTATGATTTTCCATCTATCCAAGCTTTAGCTGATGCAACAGAGGAAGAATTAAGAGCTTGTAATTTAGGTTATAGGAGCAGATATATATTAAATACAGCGAAAAGTATTTTGAATAAAGAGGTTGATATTCAATCGATAAAAAAAATGGATTATAAGGATGCAAAAGCAGAATTGATTAAGCTATCCGGAGTTGGAGAAAAAGTGGCTGATTGTATTTGTCTGTTTTCATTACATCATTTGGATGCTTTTCCGGTCGATACGCATATCAGAAAGGTTTTGAATCAATATTATCCGAAGGGGTTTCCATTTGAGGACTTTTCAGGGTATATCGGTATTATTCAGCAATACGTATTTTATTATGATTTAAAAAATGGAAATGTGTAATTCGAATAGTATAAATAATTAATTACTTAAATTAAAGGCGAAAATGAAGCTAGAATCTCATTTTCGTCTTTTTTAGCTTTCGTATAGAAAATATGATTATTTCAGCTTATTGTCAGTCGACTTTATATTCTATTAATTGA
>JAYFPL010000047.1:0-21257 GCA_034927775.1 Anaerovorax sp.
AGTCTGTTTTATCAAAGAAAACATTGGAAATCGAAGAAGGCGATAAGGGTTCAATCATCATGCTAATTGCGACCGATTTACCACTAAATGAACGTCAGTTAAATCGTGTGGCAAAACGTGCAGGAGCAGGATTGGCTAGAACTGGATCTTTTTATGGGAATGGAAGCGGCGACATCGCAGTTGCTTTTTCTACATCGAATCGAGTTCCGCATTATAGTGAGCATGATATTCTATCAACTAAGATGGTTTATGATGAACATATGGATTCTGTTTTCAGAGCTGCTACTGAGGTTACAGAAGAAGCCATTATTAGTTCGCTCTATCATGCGGAGACTGTAATAGGGGTTCGAGGCACAATTAGAAAAGGATTAAAAGAATATTTAAATAGATTATAACTATAAGAGAAACCTCTAAATTTAGTTGAAAATCTAAATTTAGAGGTTTCTTTGGTTAGCGGAGTTGAAATAAAATTAGTATGTTCGTTCAGTTTATACAGTTATAAAAATTAGAAGTTTACGACGATCTCATCCGGAGATACAAATTGAATGTTATATTTTTTCGCAGTCTCTTCAAGGGTTAACTTTCCTTCGTAGGTTGTTAGACCTCTGCGTAGCCCGGTATCTTCCTTCAGAGCTTTTTTTAGTCCCTTGTCTGCAATCTCGATTAAATAAGGTAAGGTTGCATTGCATAACGTCGTCGATGCCGTTTGAGCAAATGCGGACGGAATGTTATCGACTGCATAATGCATAATGTCTTCCTCATAATAGATTGGATTGTTGTGAGTCGTTGAATGGCACGTTTCAATTGCACCATGGTCGTCACAAGCTACGTCAATTATTATTGAGCCTTTTTTCATAAGCTTTAGATCATCGCGATTAACTAAGTGATCCTTTCTTGTTTTATTCCACAAAATACAATTGATTAACATATCGGTTTTCTTTAGACAGTTCTCTAAATTTATACGATTAGAGAAGAGACAGGTTACATTTGAAGGAAGCTTTGCTTTTGCATCTTCTAATGCGTCTAAGCTTACGTCAAGAATATAGACCTGATTACCAAAGGAAGCAGCAAGCTCTGCAGCGCCAAGACCGGAGTTTCCTGCACCGATAATCGTTACAACAGGTGTTTGTACACCACAAACGTTATTAAATAAAATACCTTTTCCACCATTCACTGCCTGACTGAAATGTAAGCCGGCAAGAAAACCACCTTTACCAGCAAGTTCACTCATAGGCTTTAAGAGCGGGAATTTACCATTTCTATCAATGACATCTTCATAAGCGATGGAAGTTACTCCGCTTTCCAGCAGTGCATTCGTCATTTCTAAATGTGCATTAGAATGAATGTATGTAAAAACAATCTTATCTTTTTTCATGTATTTATACTCTTGAGGGAAGATTTCTTTAACCTTATAAAACAAGTCTGCTTTCTCATAAACGGTATCGCAATCCGCAATGATAGCGCCTGCCTGCTCATATTGCTCGTTAGAAAAACCACTTCCGATTCCTGCATTGTTTTCTACATATACCTCATGTCCTCTATGTGTTAATTCTTTTACAGCGTTTGGAGTTGCTGCAACACGAAATTCATTTTCTTTTACTTCTTTTAAAACACCAATAATCATTTTTAAGCCTCCATGTTATTGAATCTTATTTATTTTTCTTTTGTTTACTTTTCTATTTTTTATTAGCTCAGAACAAACCCAACAATCAGGAATCCAACTACAGATAAGATTGCTGCGGTGACTGCATAAGGAAGTTGTGTTTTTACGTGATCAACATGGTCTGCACCGGCAGCCAGCGAAGATAAAATCGTGGTATCGGACAGCGGAGAACAGTGATCGCCGAAACATCCTCCTCCCATGATTGCTGCTGCGGTTGCATAAATAACGGTGTTGATTTCTCCTCCAGTCATACTAAATGCCAAAGGCATGCAAATTGGTGTCATAATAGCATAGGTTCCCCAGGAAGTCCCGGTGAAGAAAGCAATAAATGCACACAGTAAAAATGTCATGGCTAATAATACGGTTGGTGTAATCCAGTTTTCCGTAACACTGATTACATAATTAGCAGTGCCTACTTCCTTACTGATTACATTGATACAATAAGCCATTGCTAAAATGAGCATGGCGCTCATAACACTCTTTACACCTTCAATTGCAGTGTCTACTAATTCCTGCATCGTTCCCATCTTTTGAAAATACATCACAATAAATTGATAGGTTACCGCGATAACAAGGGACTCTAATACCTTTGCGCCGCCCATAACAAGCCATGTAAATAGAGTCATAGCAATGATAATAATTGCCGGAGCAAAGAAGTTTAAAGCGAGACTTGGCTTCGTACCTTCTTTTGGTCTGATTTTTTCTAACTCATCGGAGATTAAAGGTCTTGCTGTATCGGAAATAACCTTGCCTTCCAAGCGAGCTCTTTCTTCTGCTTTTTTCATAGGACCGAAATCAGGAAGGATACCTGTAGCAATCAGTCCTACCATTACTACTGAAAATAGACCGTAAAAATTAAATGGAACCATGTGCATAACAACATCCGTAGCCATGCTTGCATTGATAATTGGTCCGATTCCTACCATTAGGCCTGCCAGATAAACACCCCATGCAGCGAATGGAAGTAAGGTAATAACCGGGGCAGAAGTCGAGTCACAAATGTATGCCAGTTTTTCTCTGGATACACGTGCTTTATCTGTGATTCCACGCATAACGGTACCAACATAAAGCGGGCTGAAGTAATCACTGAAAAAGATAAAGATACCAAGAAGCCAGGAGATAACCTGTGCACCTCTCGCTTTAATATTTTTTCTTGCAATCATTTCGGCAAACGCATCAATGGCACCTGATTTTTGGAATAATGCAACCATAATACCAATAAAGACTTCGATACTAATTACCCAAATAAAATCAGCATTGCCCAAAGCGTTTTGCAGAATGCCTGTGAACCCGAACAGGAGATTTTGTCCTGTAATGGTTACCCCAACTAAAACTCCGCACAAAATGGATATAAGTGCATTTCTTGTTACAAAGGCAAGCACCAATGCAACCATTGCTGGAGCCAGCGATAAGATTCCGTAATTATCCATAATTTACTCCTCTCTTTTTTCTTGCTAATGCAAAGATTAATTACGCCATACTATAGGGCAAGTATTATGCCAATGTTGATTATATACAAAAACACAACAATAAAACGTTGAAACTTCAACGTTTTATTTCTTTTAAACTCGTTTAATATACATTACGATTTATTTGAAAATATTAGAAAAAAGATAAAGACGACGAAAAACTGTCTCTTTATAATAAATAAAGACGGTTTTCTGTCAATTAATTAATTTTGCGACAAAAATTCGTCGCATACGGTTGCAGATGATACAAAGAAATTTTATAAAAAGTTTATTTTTTTTATTTTATAAGATGTTTAATTTATCAATTTTATATTTTAGTGTTTGACGCGGTATTCCTAACAATTCTGCAGCTTTTGTTTTATTTCCCTCTGATATCTGCAAAGCTTTTATTACCAATTGTTTTTCGGTACGTTCCAAATTCTTTTTTAAATCAAAGTATTCTTTATCGATTTTACTCAGATTTGGAATACCTTTTTTTTGAAGAGCCTGATTTCTTGATAGCTCCGGTTCGTCCTTTTGAATAATTCGGTCATGCATATAAGCAGGAAGATCCTTTACATCTAAAATTGTATGTTCAGATATGCTGATCATAGATTCTACAATATGTTTTAATTCGCGTACGTTTCCGTCCCAGCGGTAGTTCAAAAAAATATTCTTTAAGTCATCCGTAATTCCGGTAATATTTTTATCATAAATTTCGTTGCATTCCTGAATATAATGCTTTGCATAAAAAAGAATGTCATCCTTACGTTCTCTTAATGGCGGCAGATAAATCATACCGCTGCTTAATCGATAGAACAAATCTCTTCTTAGTTCATGCCGTTCAATGGCATCAAGGGGATCTACATTGATAGTGGCAATGATTTTTACAGATACCTTTTTCTCCGTATTTGCACCGACCGGGCGGAAAGTACCTTCTTCCAAAACACGCAGAAGTTTGCCTTGTACATGATAAGGCAAAGAATTAAGTTCGTCTAGAAAAAAGATACCTCCATCCGCTTCTTCAAATAAGCCTTTATGATTTTCAGCACCAGTATAAGCCCCTTTTGCTGTACCAAATAATATGGATTCGATTAAGTTTTCGGGGACAGAGGCACAGTTTTGAATGACCACCTTTTTTTTCGAAATACCGCTGCTGCTAATCATCGCTTGTGCAAACAATTCTTTGCCTGTTCCGGTTTCTCCGTAAATAAGTGTTGGTCTGGGCAGTTGCGCTAATACTTTAGCACGCTCAATGTTCTTTCTCATCGTTTCATTTCTTGTTAAAATGCCCTTAAAACTAAATCCATTTGCATCTCTTTTGATTGAATTTGCTAACTCATCAAATTTTTTATTTTGATTCAGCTTCATTTTATGACTTAGATTGTCTATGGTTGTGACATCTTGGGAAAGCTCAACAGCACCTATGATCTGTCCTTTTAGAATAAGTGGAAAGGTGATATTATTTGTGCAGAAAAGATGACCTTTGTCGTTATAGAACTGCTGATTTTTCTTTACAACAATTTCACCGGTCGTCATGCATTTAACAAAAGAACTGGTTTCTCTATGTATGGAAGGATAAACTTCAAAGAGATTGCGATTCATGTAATTTCTGTTATCTAAGGTTAGAGAATCATGCACTCTCATATCATAACGAGAGCCGTATACAATGGAGTAATTTCGGTTGACTACTAATAAATAATCCAAATGATTCAACTTTAAGCTTGCAATATCAATCATGTCTAGCACTCCCATCTTTGTTTATTGAACCCATTATAAAACACTCTTTTCTTTTTATCAATGAATCCGTAAAGTTTCTGTGATGGCATGGCGAATTGATGATATGTAGGTTTTCATATTTCTTAGAGTATGGTAAACTATAATATAAACCATTTTTATAATACAATTTATAATACAAATCATTGGTATTGTTAGAAATAATAAGTATCAAGGATTTTTTGAAAAAGCAAAATAAAATACAAATGAATAAAGTAGTGAGAAAGGAAAAGGCATATGGAGAAGTATACCGAAGTCATTCAAAAAATGAAGCTATGGTTGGAATATCCTGCTTTAGATCCGCAGCTTCGTAAGGAGTTGATTTCTCTTGATAAAAAAATAAATGAAAAGACAAATTGCAAAGCTGCTTTAGAGGAAGTCTATGAGCGCTTTTATAAAGAACTTGAATTCGGAACAGGTGGATTACGCGGAATTTTAGGAGCCGGAACCAATCGGATAAATGAATATACTGTTTCCAGGGTAACACAAGGGTTAGCAGATTATATCAATCGCAAGACATACATAGGAGCAAGACCGAAGGCAGCCATCTCGTATGACAGTCGCATTTATTCAAAAGAATTTGCAGAAAAAGCAGCGCAGGTGCTATCCGCAAACTACATTGACGTTTATCTGTATAAAGAGCTGATGCCAACACCGGCACTTTCTTTTGCTGTACGATATTTTGGATGTGCTGCTGGAATTATGATAACAGCAAGCCACAATCCGGCGATGTATAATGGATATAAGGCCTATAACCATAAAGGCTGCCAATTAAATTTACAGGAGACGGAAGTTTTGATTTCTCTCATCAATGAGATTGATCTTTTCCATGGGGTTCGTTGTTTGACTGGTCCGTTTCAAGAAAGGAAGGAAACGGCCAAAACCGGAAGGATTAAATATATTTCAGAAGATGTTATTACGGAATATATTGAAACGGTTAAGAAAGAACGTACCGGTGTGGATTGTTCCGATTTATCGGTTGTTTACACACCCTTGAATGGTACCGGGAATAAACCGGTAAGACGTATTTTAAAAGAAATCGGAGTCAGAGAGGTGGAAGTCGTTCCGGAGCAAGAAAATCCGGATGGTAGATTTCCGACGTGTCCATATCCAAATCCGGAGAAGGTCGAAGCCTTAAAGCTTGGACTAGCCTTGTGTGAGAAGCGCTGCAAGGAAGCAACGGCGATGGCTGTGGGGCCGGGTGCGATTACCCGGGGAATGATGAAAAAACCGGACTTACTGTTAGCAACCGACCCGGATAGTGACCGTGTTGCAATTGCAGTACGTGTACAAGGTGTTCTTGGGGAAGATACATTTAGATTATTAAGTGGAAATGAAATGGGAATTTTGTTGTTGGATTTTTTATGTCAGATGCGAAGTGGTTCAAAAAAACAAGTAGTTCCACGACCGATGCCTAAAAAACCGATAGCGATTAAAACCATTGTCTCAAGTAAAATGATTGAAATCCTTGCAAAGCATTATGGTGTGGAATTGATTCAAGTATTGACCGGCTTTAAATTCATAGGAGAGCAAATTGGATTTTTAGAAGATAAGGGTGAAGAAGACCGTTTTATCTTTGGCTATGAAGAAAGCTATGGATATTTAGCAGGAAGCTACGTTAGAGACAAGGATGCAGTAAATGGTTCAATGCTTCTTTGTGAAATGACAGCCTACTATAAGAAGCAAGGAAAAACATTAGTCAATCGTTTGGAGGAATTATATCATCAATTTGGGTATTATAAAAATGAGCTGTTGGATTTTACATTTGAAGGAGCGTATTGCATGCAGGAGATGCAGAGGCTTTTGGACGGATTGCGCAGCAATCCGCCTGCGAGTATCGCAGGCAGTCCGGTTTCTGCGTTGATTGACTATGCGAACGATGAAACCGAGCTTCCAAAAGCCAATGTCCTGCAATTTAATCTTCAGGATGAAAGCCGTTTTATTGTTCGTCCTTCAGGAACCGAGCCAAAGCTAAAGATTTATTTCTTTGTACAAGGGAGTAATAAATCTCAAGTTGACAACCGGATGGAAGCATTAAAAGCAGAAGTTTCAAAATTAGTAGATACAAATTGTTAACGATCAGAGAATTTATCAGTAAATTAAAGATATAGATTGAATCAATTATCAGTCAGATTAATACTGTTAGTTAATTGAAACTATGGACTATTTGGTTAAATTAATATCATAAAAAACAAAAATTTAAAATAGGAGAGAATGTATGAGCAAAGCATTGATTGCGATAGACAAAAGTGGGTCTTTTCGAGTCTATTTATCCATTACCACATCTATGGTAGAGGAAGCAAGAAAGATACATCAGGCAACGCCGCTTGCTACGGCAGCTTTAGGAAGAGTGCTCACCGGAACTGGAATGATGGCACTGATGATGAAAAATGAAAAGGATAAAGTCACCGTTCAATTTAAAGGAGATGGTCCTGCTAAGGAAATTTTAGCTACCGCTAAGGGAGACGGTAAGGTTAAGGGTTACATTTCCAATCCATTCGTCGATTTGCCATTAAAGAAAAACGGAAAGCTGGATGTTGGCGGTGCACTTGGTATTGGAGCGGTTACCGTTATTAAAGATTTAGGGTTAAAAGAACCTTATATTGGAAGAATTGATTTGGTTTCAGGAGAAATTGCAGAAGATTTGACTGCTTACTTTTTTGTCTCAGAACAGCAATCTTCTTCTGTCGCTTTGGGTGTGAAAATTGACCGAGATTACTCAGTATCGGCTGCTGGAGGTATGATCATTCAAATGCTGCCGCAAGGTGATTCACAGGCCGTGGATGCACTTGAAGCCATGTTGGATAAGATGACGCCGATCAGCACTTTAATTGAAGAAATAACGAAAAAAGCAGCCGGGAAAACAGAGGACGCAATTTTAGAGGAACTCTTGCAGACCATTTTTTCCGAAATGCCGGAAGAGTTTAAGGTAGAGACACTTGAATTCAGAGGACTCGAATGGGAGTGTGATTGTTGTGAAGAGCGCTTGGAGCAAGTACTGATGAGCATCGGGAAAAATGATTTGCAGACCATCTTGGAAGAGGATGGACAAGCAGAGCTTGTATGTCAGTTTTGTACAAAGAAATATCAGTTCGATGAATCCCATTTAAAACGCTTAATTGCAGAATTAGATGAAAAATAAATGAAAAAAAATGAAAGTTAATAAAAGAAAAAGGCATGATTGCAGTTCTACCTTGATACGATATAATGTACATCGAAAAAGAGATAATTGCAGGAAAGGCTTTGGAGGATATAAAAAATGACAACAATAGGCGTTTTATTTGGGGGCAGATCTGGCGAACATGAAATTTCTTTAATGTCTGCATCATCTGTAATCAATGCAATCGATAAGACAAAATATAAAATTGCAATGATAGGAATAACGAAGCAAGGGAGATGGTTAAAATATGATGGCCCATTTTGTCACATCGAAGACGGAAGCTGGCAAAATATTGCGGAAGAAGCATTAGAACGTGATCCTCAAAATTATGAAATTACCGTTTTAGGCACAGGAAACCATTCGCTGAAAGAACAGATTGATTTTGCTTTACCGATATTACACGGACCTTATGGAGAAGATGGGACAATACAAGGGTTGTTTGAAATGATGGATCTTCCTTATGGGGGCTGTGGTGTAGCTGGATCAGCAACATGTATGGATAAGGGATTGGCAAAAGCCATATTCGCACAAGAAAAATTGCCTCAGGTTCGCTACCGTGTGGTTCGAAGAGAGGAGCTTGAGAGAGAGAAAACTCAAATTCTGCAAGAACTTTCCGACAATTTAGGATTTCCTATGTTTGTAAAACCTGCAAATATGGGTTCTAGTGTAGGGATAGGAAAAGCAAAAAATAAAAAAGAATTGAATGAAGCCCTTTGCAATGCAGCAAAGTATGATCAACGTATTATTGTAGAAGAATACATTGATTGCCGAGAAATTGAGACGGCGGTTATTGGGAATTTTGATGCTGAGGTGGCAGCTGTAGGAGAGATTATTCCATCATCGGAATTTTATGATTATCGGGCAAAATATTTTGATGGGGGAAAATCAAAACTCTGTATCCCTGCAAATCTTACATCAAAACAAACTGAAACAATTCAGGATATTGCAAAAAAAGCCTATAAAGCAACGGACTGCTGCGGTTTCGCAAGAGTGGACTTTTTTATCAGTAAAAAAACAGGTAAAATTTATCTTAATGAAATTAACACCATCCCAGGTTTTACAAAATACAGTATGTTTCCACTATTATGGGAAGCGGTAGGAGTACCCTATCCCACATTGATTGAAAGGATAATTACATTAGGTTATGAAAGACATTATGCTAAAAATCATCGGTAAGCAAATTACCAGTGAACAGGAAGAAAACGTATTAGAATTTATAACAGAGGGGAAATTCTACGAAAAGGGAGATTCCTTATATTTGGTATATAAAGAAAGCGAAGTTTCGGGAATGGAAGGGTGCACCACTTCATTGAAAATTAAAGGGGACACTGTTAAAATGCGGCGCTATGGAGATGCGGTCCCTTTGGATACTGTAATTGAATTTGAAAAAGGGAAGCGATTTGAAGGGTATTACGATACGCCGTTTGGTGCAGTCGAGATGGAAGTTTTGACCAATGAGATTGAGAATCAACTGCAAGGTGATATTGGAAAGGGTACATTAAAGATAGACTACCATATCAGCTTACGAGGGCTTACCGAGGGCAGGAGCAAATTGGATATAGAAATTATCTAATTAGGATTATATAAATGATTTTTAATCTGTCATATAATCAAATATCATATTCTAAAAGACCGTTTTATTAGAAAGGGGATGAAATGATGCATGCACAAAAGACAAAAAAAATTGCACGATTTTTAGCACTTTTGGTTGCCGTAGCTTTGATATTGACTTCTTTCTCATTTGTGATGTTTCTTCCGGGATTACTGGGGGAAAGTGAGTTTGCGGTATATGCTGCAGACAGTGAATCGCAGAGCGACGCTTATTTAAAGAGTGAATTTACTACTATGGAGACACTGATTAATACCATACATAATAACTATAAAGATGAAATCACATATAAAAAATTACTTGATGGTGCGTATGCAGGTATTTTTGAGGCATTAAACGATCCTTACAGCGTTTATTTTGCAAATGGACAAGAGGGAGAAGCGTTTGTAGAGAGTGTCAACGGTGCTTTTAGTGGAATTGGTGTTGCAGTTAAGGATGTAAACGGGAAATGCAACATAACACAGACGTTTGTCGGTTCTCCTGCGGAAAAAGCAGGTATTAAGGCAGGGGATGTTGTAACGGCAGTCGATGGAGTTCGTGTGAACGGAAAAAGTGTAGATGAAGTCGCTGCTTTAATGCGAGGGGAAAAAGGAACTAAGGTAACCATTACAGTGGATCGCAATGGAAAAAGCTTGTCCTTTTCATTGGTGCGAGATGTGATTGGAAGCCTTTGTATGACGGATAAAATGTTGGAAGGAAACATTGGCTATATTCGAATTACAAGTTTTGACAGTGATTGTCATGTAGAGTTTCAATCTGCTTTAAAGCGTCTTTTAGATGCAGGAGCAAACTCCTTAATCATTGATGTAAGAAACAATCCAGGAGGTTTGATTGGACCCACAGCAGAAATTGCAGATCAATTAATGGAAGAAGGTCCAATTTTACATTTTAAACAAAAGGGCGAAGTGATTGAAACCATTGAGGCAACAAAAGAGGCATATGTAAATTTACAGATTGTCCTTCTTGTTAATAAAAATTCAGCAAGTGCATCTGAAATTTTAGCGGGAGCTTTGCAGGATAGTAAAAAGGCTGTTTTGGTTGGAACAAAGACCTTTGGTAAAGGCGTGGCACAGCAGGTTGGAGAACTGAAAAATGGTTCTCAAATTAAACTTTCCACTTTTTATTTTTTAACTCCGAACAAAAATACGATTGATCATGTGGGGATCACTCCTGATTATGTTGTGTACAATGGAGGAGAAGCAGATATTGATGAACTAAATTCTAAAATAGATGCATTTGTTCCAATGGTTGAAAAGGTAAAAGCAACGACTGGGCAGGTTGGTTTGAATGTTTACGGTGCACAGCAAAGACTTCAAGTGTTAAGGTTTGATGTCCCTTTAAATGCAACGATGGATGGTAAGACAGTTGCTGCCATAAAGCAATTTCAAAAAGAAAATGGATTGTACGCTTATGGTGGGTTGGATTATACAACCATTGACGCACTTAATAACGCAGTATGGGAATATGCTACTGGAACTGCAAGTACAGAAAATGATGATCTGCAGCTGAAAAAAGCAATAGAAATCTTAAAGAATTAGAGAAATTAAAGATAATATAAAGTTTGATTATAATATTAAATTGAAAATATAATTAAAGAAAGCGCATCGGTCAATAAGTTAGCACCCCAAATTGTAGAAAGAAACTAATATTTGGGGTGTCAAAATTTTAACTTAGGAGTGGTGCTTTTTTTATACATTACAAAATATGCAAATGCTTCATTGAAAAATCTAACATGGGTGCAGAATGAGTTAAAGCTCCACAAGAAATATAGTCAACTCCGATATCCGCATAATGTTTTAAATTTTCCAGCGTTACATTACCGGAGCACTCGATTTTTGCTTTTCCTTTTGCTTTAGAAACAGCAATTTTCATATCTTCCGGAGACATATTATCGAGCATAATGATATCAGCACCACTTTCTAAGGCTTCTTCAAGCATCGTTAAATTTTCTACTTCAATTTCAATTTTCCGAACAAAGGGAGCATAATCTTTTGCCATAGAAATAGCTTTTTTTACTCCTCCTGCTGCATTGATATGATTGTCTTTTAATAAAATGCCATCGGATAGATTAAAGCGATGATTATAACCTCCGCCCACTCGTACAGCATACTTTTCAAAAATACGCATGTTAGGAGTTGTTTTTCTTGTATCCAAGAGTTTGGTTTTGGTACCGTTTAGGATTTGAACCATCTGATTGGTGTAAGTTGCAATGCCGCTCATACGTTGCAGAAAATTAAGGGCAACACGCTCTCCTGTTAGCAAAGCGTGTACGTCTCCAGTTATTAAGGCGACCTGATTTCCTTTTCTTATAATCTCTCCATCTTCGAAATTTTTCATTACCGTGATATTGGAATTTAGGAGGCAAAAAACTCGCTCAAAGACATCAATTCCGGCTAAAATACCATCTTGTTTGCAAAGCAGCTGAACTTCACCTTGGCAAGCTTCCCGTATAACGGAGTTGGTCGTAACATCCTCCTGTGTAATGTCTTCTTGTAAGGCTTGCAGGAGTAAAGGGTCTATATTTAATCTTTGTGTAATAACAAATCCATAGTTTTTCATTTCTGTTTCATCATCCTTTCTATTTCATCACGTACATTTTGTTGTGCTTTCTGGTTTATTATTTGCAGTTGTTCTGGGTTAATTTTGCATTCCGGAGTGTTTGAGTTCAAACAAAAGGTTTCTTCAAACTCCAATTCAATCTGTTTTGCTGCTTTTTTGGAAAAAACCAAGCTTTCCAGTAAAGAGTTGCTGGCTAAACGATTTGCACCATGAACGCCATTGCAGCTGACTTCCCCGACGGCATAAAGTTGATTAATGGCTGTTTTGCTTTGTAGATCGACAAGGATACCTCCCATGCAGTAGTGTTGAGCCGGGACAACCGGAATCCATTCTTTTGTAACATCAAAGCCTTTTTCCAAGCAATGCTCATAAATCGTAGGAAAGTGCCGTTTGATTTCTTTCTCTCCAATCGGAATCATCGATAACCACACATGGTCTGTCCCATCCAATTTCATTTGTTCATAGATAGCTTTTGACAGCAAATCTCGGGGAATAAGCTCATTAACAAAACGCTTACCGTCTTTATTATATAAGACCGCTCCTTCTCCACGTACCGATTCGCTGATTAAAAAGCAGCGTTCAGACGTAGAATCATAGAACGTGGTAGGATGAATCTGAATACAATCCATATCCTTTAATGGAATTTTATACTTTAAAGCCAGTGCCAAGGCATCTCCTGTAATATGAGGAAAATTGGTTGAGTTTTGGTACAGTCCGCCAATTCCTCCGGTTGCGAGTACCGTTTCTCGGCTGTGTATTTCCAGAACTTCATTTTGAGAATTAACTGCAACAACGCCCATACATCGTTTGTTTTGTATCAGTAAATCAATCATAGTAGTATGATTGAGTATGGTTATATTATCCAACTTTTTAACTCGATTCAGTAACGTATTGGAAATCTCTTTGCCGGTTTGGTCCTTATGGTAGAGAATGCGAGGTTTGGAGTGACCGCCCTCTTTTGTATAGAGCAGTTGCCCGTTATTATGTTCAAAGTTTACTCCATATTCCTGCAAATCTTTTATTACTTCCTCGGAATTTTGAATCATTGTGTCCACTGCTTCGGGACGATTCTGATAATGCCCGGCTTTCATTGTATCTTCGTAGAAGCTTGCATAATCGTTATCTCCTCGTTTGATACAAACACCACCCTGTGCCAAAAATGAGTTGCTGGATTCCGGTGTATCTTTTGTTAACATTATGATTTGCTTTTCTGAGGAGAGATTTAATGCACAAAAAAGTCCGGCAACCCCGGTCCCTACAATTATAACATCAACGTACTGTTTCATTTCATGCCTGCTTTCTATCCGGTTGTTTTACAGCCAAATCCAACATTCGATTTAATGGAATTAAGGCTTTTTTTCGTAAATCTTCAGAGATTTCAATCTGGTTTGTTTTTGTTTTTAAGGCAGTGATTACCTTATCTAAGGTAATTTTTTTCATATCATTGCATATTTGTTCCGAAGTCACTGTGAAAAACTTTTTATGTGGGTTTCGTTTTTCCAATTCATATAAAACCCCTACTTCTGTAGCAATGATGATTTCCTGAGAATCACAGGACGAAGCATAATCGATAATGCCACTTGTACTGCCTACATAGTCAGCCGATTCCAGTACAGAAAAATCACATTCCGGGTGAGCCAATACCGGGGCAAAGGGATGCTCTTTTCTTATAGCCTCTACCTGGCTTGCTGTAATTCGCTGATGCACTGGACAAAATCCATCGTTAAAATAGAAATTTTTTTCCGGCAGCAGGGAAGCGATATAGCGGCCTAAATGTGCATCAGGGACGAAAAAGATATTTTTATGCGGTAAATTTTGAATGATGGTCTTTGCATTGGATGAGGTAACACATACATCACAATTTGCCTTTAATGCAGCTGTGGAATTGATGTAGCATACTATTGCCAAATCATTTATTTTCTTACGTATTTGTTGTATGTTTTCAATGCTTGCCATATGTGCCATCGGACAATCTGCGGAAAGCTCAGGCAGAAGTATTGTTTTGTCAGGGTTAAGAATTTTTGCACTTTCGCCCATAAAATAGACACCGGAAAACAGAATCGTTTTCTGTGGGACTTCGTTTGCTATTTTAGCTAGATAATAAGAATCACCCACGTAATCCGATACCTTCTGAACTTCTTTATCAACATAATAATGAGCGAGCAGTACTGCATCGTTTTCATCTTTTAACCGTTGAATTTCATTATACATTTTAAATACCATCCTATTTTTACTATTATTTTTTATAAACAATAAATTAGGTACAGTATAACATAAGTAAATACATATGACAAGACACATGTATTTATACATTAAAATCTTATATAGCTTATACTAATTGAGGGACGTAAAAAATAGTTTTATAAGGAGTTCGGTATATTATGACATAGAAAAAGAGCTTTTCTTAAATGTTTAAGGAAAAGCTCTTTTGCATTCTATTTTAATACTCTTATTGATATTTTCATTATTATAGTGGTAGACGGGTGGTTCCAACATCAGTTGCATACTTAAATTGATAGATTGCTAAGTTGTAATCATTGATGGCAGCGGCTACACCTAAACTTGCTTTGTAAGAAAGCACCTGTGTTTGTTGTAGCTCAGCTAAGGTACACATACCCGCTTCGTAGGATAAGTTTGTTAAACGATACCCCTCTTTCGCGTATGTTTCTCTTGCTCTTGCAGATTCCAAAGCTGTTTTTAAATCGTCTAATTTTGCTTTTTGACTGCGAATGTCAATTTCAATTTTATTTGGTGCATCCTTAGCAGTTTTTTTCGCATTGAGATAGGCGACTTGCTGTTTTAAATAAGTTGATGAACTTTGAGGATAGCGGTATTTTAAGCTTTCCAATAAAATTCCGTGTACTTCCTTTGCAAAGTTTGCTCCTTTTATTTCATTTCGATTTTTTATTGCGTGCTCAATAGAAGTTTCTAAACTGTCCTTTGGAGCAGGAAGCTCTTTTAAAGTATCGGTAAATGTAATTTCCTGCAGAACCGGATATCCGAGCAGAAAATTAAAGCTCATCTTTGCAGTTTCCAGCTTGGTTTCTGCGGATTGTACATCGCTTTTTGTAGCTTCCAAAGAAGACTGTGCAGAAAGTACATCCTTTTGTGCAGCCATACCTACCTTATATTGCGTTTGAGTATTTTTGAGAATGTCCTGTTGTACTTTTAAATTATCTTTTGCAATTCTTAAATTATCTTGTGCTAGAAGAACTCCTGAATAGAGTTGTACCGTTGTATATTCAATGGAATTTAATTCTGCTTTATAGTTATTTTCACCTTGTGTTTTTGCAAAATCACGGCGTAGACTCATAATTTTTTGGTTAGTAACGGTTGCACCTGCTGCTTCTGCACTTGAGCTGGCGGACATATAGTCAGAACCACTGACTCCCGGATAGCCGATATTTATTAAGTATTGGAGTTTGTCTAATCCATCAAATGCTTCTTTAATGCTCCTTACAGTTTCAGAATACCCTTTTGAAATGGCTTCATCAGATTCACGATTTAATTCAGCTGTTTCCGCGCTGGTACCTGTGGTCTGCATAATTTTGATTGCCTCATCCAGCGACAGCTTTTTCGGTATATTAGCTGCTACCTTTGACTCATCTTCTTTTACAGAAATAGCAGATGAGGTAGTAGCTTCTTTGGAATCGGCCGCAAACGTGAGCGCACTACCGCCTAGGAGCATAGAAGCAATCAATAATGCGCAAATATATTGTTTTTTCATTCTCGTTATCCTCTTTTCTACGATTCTTTTTATTTCCGACCCAAGAGTCGGAAAAACTTATTATTATCTTAAAGCTCATTTATGCAAATGTCAAGATTATATGATTTGGTTTTTTTCATCAAACGAATTCTATATCGGAAAAGTAAAATGGATAGAGTCAACCAAACCATCGCAAACAAACCACTTCCGATTAAATATGGTAGGATGTCGGCAAAGCTGGCACTTTTCATGCACAGTCCGCGGAGCGGATTGACAAAATAGTAAAGTGGCCAAATTGATTTAATAATCGAAGCAAAATGTGGTGCCATCATAAACTCCGGCCAGATATATCCAGATGTCAGGAAGGTCGGCACGGACAAAAACATACAAAATTGTGCGCAGTGTGCTTCGTCATCAAAAAAGGAAGTAATTAGAATTCCCATTGCTGTAACATCGATTAAAAACAGAACAACCAATACAAAGAGGGAAAGCGTATCTCCTCGAAGTGGATAACCATATACCTTATTCGCACATAGAAGACAGACGAAAAAGGATATTGTACTGAGACAAAGCAATCGTAAGATTGCTTGCAGCAACGCTTTATTTGGAAATCCGATTGAGAGTGAATTTTGATTCTGTGAAAGCTCGTTTTTTGACTCCAATAATCGTGAGCTGAGAACACTTAGGTAGGTTTGTTGAATTAATATACCTAATATTCCTGCGAATACATACAGTAAATACCCCATCTGCGGATCGTAGAGCATACGGCTGGTAAAGGAAAGGGCTGTTAAGTACTGCTCGGCATTATACGGAACAATGCTACCTCCCTGTAAAATACTCATTTGCACACCAACGCCTAGGGTGTTAATAATCGTTGTTGCATAGGCATGAAGATTGTTTCCGATGACAAGATTACTGCTATCCATTAAAACGAGCAAGTCTGGCGATTGTTTCGCTTTGACATCTTCATCAAAATGATCAGGAATCACAAGACCCCCATAAATCTGATTGAATAAGATAAGATCCTTTAACTCGTCTTGAGTACTTACAGTCCCGATGACATCCAATCCTTTATGCTCAGAGAATTGATCAATTATCATACGAGAGGAAGGGGATTCATCCAAATCTAAAATTGCAAAGGGGATACGTTCTACATAAGTGTTACTGTAAACATAGCCAAATAATAAGGTAAAGAAAATTGGAAGAAACAGGACTACCAAAATATCCTTAACCTTAATGAATGTATTATGAAAGTTGGTAATCATAGTATTTTTTCTCCACTAGTACGATACAAGCCATAAATAAAAGTTCTACCGCAATGATCGTACCCAAAGCGGTTAAATGAGGCATAAAGTAAGACAGACCGATATTTTTCATACAAAGACTACGAATTCCGTCGCCGTAATAAGTCAAAGGCCATAAAATACTAAGCTTTTGTAACGGTTCCGGCATAGCCATAACAGGGAACGTATATCCGCTTAAAATACTTGTTGGTAAAATCAATACGCAGGTAAGCTGGGTTGCAAAGACGCGATCCGGAACGATACGTCCCATGATAAAACCAAATGCAGTCATGGCAATGGCAAAAAAACAAGTCATTAGCGCCCCTGCTAGCAGGCTTCCCCGATAAGGAAGATTAAAAAACAAATATTGTATTCCTAAACAAATGGTCATACTTCCTGCACCGGCCAAACCCCAGCCGATAATTTTACCTATGGATTTGAAAAAGCCGCAACGTTCTTCTTTGGATCTGGATAAGCCAATGATACCAAATCCAACCTGCATTAATGCGGCAAGCATGCCGGGCAGTAAGAAGTTTCGATAATTTTTTGTAGGATTAAAGAGTATGCGGTAGGTGGCGCCAATCGGCTGAATTTGTTTCATCGATTCGGATTCTACCACAGATAGCTTTCCTTGGTAAACGTTTTTCATATAACCGGCTTTTACGGTTAATAGAATTTCAGATAAAGCAGATTTTGCGGCACTGGCCACCGTCATTTGCGCACCATCATAAAGAACCTCAAGTTTAGGACCTTTCCCGTTCAAAAGATTCTTATTAAACTGTTCCGGAATAATCAAAGCGGCCATTACCTCTCCAGAATTCAAAGCATCCTTAACTTGCTCATTACTGGAAGCATATTCTTTTATCGTTAAAATTTCACTGTCTGCAATGTAGTCGGAAAGGGTACGGCTGAATTCGGAATGATCGTAATCCGCAATCATAATGGGAATGGATTCAATTCGGTTGTAGCCCATTTCATAACCGAAGGCAATTCCGGTAATTGTTGGAATGATAATAAAAATCAATAAATTCATAATGGCTTTTGTATGACGCAGTTTAAATTGATAAAGCCGCTCAGCGACTGTATGAAACAAAGAAATCATTGTTCGTTACCGACTTTCTTTGAAAAATCTACTACTGCAGTCATACCGGAAAATACATCAACATCCAAATCTTCTAAGGTAACTGTGACACGGTAAGATAGGACATCAAATTCACCATTGTTATTGGTTGCTCGTTTTGTAGCGAAGTCGGGCTGCTGGCTGATTTTTGTTACCACACCGGTAAATTCTTTTCCAGAATAGGCTGCTAGTGTTACCGGAACCTTCTGGTTTAAAGAAACATTGGACAGTAAATTTTCTTCTACACTAACCTCAATCCAAGGGGTTTTGTTACTGGATAAGGTTGCAAGTGCCATACCGGTGGAAATCAGTTCACCTGCTTCCACGTTGATACCTGTAACAATACCATCTTCAGGTGCTTTGATAACACAATCTTCTAAATATGAATTTACTTCAGCCAAAACGCCTTCTGCTTGTGCTACCAGAGCATTTGCTGCAGACACATCTTCAGAGCGTGCGCCTTCTAAAGCCATGTTATAGGTTTGTTGGGCTGCCGTATATTTTGCATAGGTTTCGTCATAAGTATTTGCGGATACAGCCCCTTCTTCGTATAAAGATTTTACTCGGTCGTATGTTTTTTGGGCATAATCAAAAGCAGCCTTTGCTTGAGCTACTTCTTGATTTCTTGCACCATTTGCCGCTTTTTCTGCCGTTGCTTTTGCAGCAGCAACCGCGCCTTCTGCCTGCAGTTTTTTTGCTTCAAGAGCAGAGCTATCGATACGCAGAATCGGATTGCCTTTTTTGATTGCATCACCTTCAGAAGCAATCACTTCTTCAATGTTACCCGCTATTTTTGAGTTCAAAGTGATTTCTTCAAGCTTAATACTTCCTTGTATTTGAAGCGCAGCGGTTTTTTCCTTTGCTTTCGTTACGGAAGTAATTGTGAAAAATACAGCAACTACGAGAGCAACGACACCAACCAATGCGATGGTTTGAAGTGTTTTTTTCTTATTTGCTTTTGTTGTGTTTGAACAAGTGTCCATATTGATTTCTCCTTTTATGTATATATTTTTATGATATAAATTATTTTATTTCTAACTTAAATCGGTTATCTTTTCTATATTATCCTACGAAATTTAAGTGCTTTTTAAAATAGATAATCCATACATGTTGTATAAAATTTAGACATTTTTTGAAATTTGTCTAAGGAAGTGATATAATACCAATAAGGTAAATACGACAACAGGAGGGTTATCATGGCATATTCAGTTACCAGCGATCGGACAAAAAAGGCACTGGCAGAATCTTTAAAAAAAATAATGAAACAGAAGCCGTTGAATAAAATCAGCATTCGTGAAATTGTCGCAGACTGTGGTTTAAATCGACAAACTTTCTATTATCACTTTAAAGACATCTATGACTTAGTGGAATGGATGTTTGAGCAGGAAGCGATACGCTTGCTGAGGGAAAACATGACCTTCTTAACCTGGGAGGATAGCTGTCTTTATTTATTAAAATACATTGAGAAAAATTGGGAAGTGTGCACGTGTACTTTAAATTCTTTAGGGCGTTCTCATTTGGAGTCCTTCTTTTATAAAGATCTTCACAGCATCATTCGCAGCGTTATCGAAGAGGGTGCGTCAGACTTAATCTTACAGGAAAAGTATAAGGATTTTTTAGCACATTTTTATATCGTTTCCTTCGCGGCCATATTAATTAGCTGGCTCAAGGGCGAAATTAAGTTAAGTGCTGAAGAGCTCATTGAAATGGTTTCTATTACAATCAGCAATAATATTCGAGGTGCAACGGAACGCTTTTCTAAAGTGTAAGATTTTATTCCAATGAGCAGCGAATACCTGTAAAAGGGAATTGTTTGAAGGCGATGGTCAAAAATCCCACAAGGGCGTCTCCTTCAAGAAAACCGCTAACGTTAATTATTTTTTTCCCTAACAGAGTATGCATTTCTGCTGTAAACGAAAACTGATTGTCTTGAATATGACCGTTTTCAAATATATTGTGAGAGGCAAGTACATCAAAGCTGCCTGATAAGTTCGTATCACTTTGCAAAAGTGTCAATGTACCATGCCTTGGCCCCAAAGGGCTTCGGAGTGTAATATTATACGTGCCATTTATCATATCATACTATATCCTTTCTGTTTGATTGCAAACATAGTATAATAGAAAAACACCCCCCTCAAAATAGATAATTTGAGGGGGGTGTATAAAATTTATACAAAAATATTATTTTGTATAGGATTAATTTGATTTGCTTTTGGATTTGTTTGAACTAGAAGAAGATTTTGAGGAACCATTTCCAGAATTCCCATTTTCATTCTTCGTTTCATTCGCATTATCTTGCTGTCCATCAAGCTCATTTTCAACCGATTCTTCTTCGGTTGTTGCTGTTTTTTCTGGTTTGTTATTGGATTGATTATTAGAATCCTCTATCTTTTGTTCAACTTTGTCTTCAAGTTTTTGCTCAACTTGTTTCTGTGCTTTGTCTTCAAGTTTTTGCTCAACTTGTTCCTGCCCTTTTTCTTCTAACTTTTGTTCAGTCTTATTTTGTGTTTTTTGTTCTATTTTTTGTTCTGTTTTTGTTTGTGTTTTCTGTTCTATTTTTTGTTCTGTCTTTGTTTGTGTTTTTTGTTGAACTTTCATTGTCGTTGTTAGGCTTTCAACGGCTGCTTTTGTATTAGTTTCTGTTGTTTCGTTGTCAGAATCTTCCTGCTGTGTATCTTCGTCATCGTCATCCTTTATCTGCGCAGCTTTACGATTTTCTTTGATTCCCTTCATGATTTCCTTAACGGGTTTATTGAGCCAGTCTTCTAGTTTTACTTCTTCTGGATTTTTTGCACTAGCTTGCAATTTCTCTACAAGATTTAACTTTCCAGGAGTAACGCCCAATTCACGTGCTTTTTGTACCCGTTCAAGTCCTACGCTAATTGTTTCAACAACAACTTCTACCTCTTCTTCATCGGTAGCTTCTTTCGCAG
>JAYFPL010000013.1:0-23362 GCA_034927775.1 Anaerovorax sp.
TTTAAATGAATTTAATTTAAGATATGTAAGCTTACCAATTTTACTTTTATTAACAACTTGTCTTATTATTTTCTTAATTAAATAATATTGCATAAATCATCTCCTAAATAATCTGTTAAACCATTCTTCAAAAGTATAATAATTCAATATTTTATAATCTAATTCTTTATAATCACTATTAATAAAACTTTGAATTTTATCAATGGAATCTCTACCTAAAATAAAAACATTTTCTTTTGAATAAAAAGGATAATTTATTATTTTTTGATTATCAGTGATTAATTTTTTTTTAAGGAATATTGCTTCTAAACTCCTTAAAGTTAACCCTTCTTGAGTTCCAGATAATAATTCTAATATAGCTTTGCTTTCATTTGTTAAACGCAAAACATCTTTGTAGGGCATTATTTTTTTCTTAAGTTCTTTCTTTTCTTCTATATTATATTTTAATTTGTCTTGCAATATATAGAAATAACTCTTTAAATTTTTATCATTAAAAATATTTCTTAACTCAAGCAATTTTTGTAATCTACCTTTATCTATTCCTATAAAAATTATATCATTTTTCAATCTGCTTTTTCCCTCTATTTTATTGATTGAATCTTCGAAGAAATATTCAGGATTGTATTTTAAATTATATTTATGACAATCCTTTTCATCAAAGGACCAAATTTCATAATCATTTTCAAATAAGTATTTAAGCCAATTTCTTTTATTAGAATCTATTATATTTCTAAAATAAAAAATAAGCCTACAATTTCTATTTGTATTATTTCTTATATAAGATATAACTTGGAAATCAATTATTGCATCAAAAACAATAATGCATTCATATCCATTTAAATTTTTCTTCCAAGTATCATACCAAATATCTTTATTTATTAAATTAATGCGGCTATGTAATCTTCTAATAATTCTTCCTAATTTATTTTGCTTTTTATAGATTGGGCAAACATCAATGCCTCTGTCACCTATCATATCAACATCCCATTTATCTCCAGATGTTAAAAACAAAACATTATTATATGTTAATTTAACATTATTAAACATATCTTTTGTCTCACTTTTCATAAAATTCAATAATTAGTCCTGCAACATATTCTATATCAGAAAAAGAAAGTTGCAAATGAAGAGGTAATGAAATTATATTTTGCGATTTTTTAATTACATTTTGACAACATTTTTTTTCATTTAAATATATACTATATTGCGTATTTTCTATATAATGTACTCCAGCATACACACCTTTTTCTTGTAAGTATGCCATTAATTCATCTCGTCGTTCAACCTCAATAGCATAGATATGATAACAACATTCTTCTTCAAAATTAGCTAACACAGGGGAAATTTTTTCGCATTGCGATAGTAATTTATTATACTCTTTAACCATTTTTCTGCGCATTGCATTCTCTTCATCTAAATATTTTAATTGAACGATTCCAATAGACGCCATTATTGAGTTTCCATGGTATTTATATCCTAAATAATCAACATCATACTTCCATTTATATCCCCCCTTTTCATTTGTTCTTGCAAATGTATCTTTATTTATCCCTAACCAAGACAACTTCCTGCAAAGTTCATCTTCTTTTTCAGTTGCAAAACATATCATTCCACTATCAGCTGTCGGTAAATTTTTAACTGCTTGATAAGAATAAACAGTTACATCAACACCTTTTAGTGTCCCTGGTGTTATACCATTCATCCTTGTTCCTGCCATATGTGCTGCATCTAATATTAATTTTAAATTATGATTTTTGCAAATTTCAATTATTTTTAATATTTCTCCTACTCTACCGCCATATCCAACGAACATGATAGCCCTTGTCCTATTTGAAATTAGCAATTCCACTGATTTTGGATCTAGGCATAAGTATTCATCTACATCTGCAAATACTGGATTTAAATTTTCATATTTTATAGCATGGTTCGTAGAAACGAATGTCAGTGGTGTCGTAATAACTTCATCACCATTTTCCCAATTATTCTGTTCTTTTAAAATTTTAACAGCTAAATGTAAGCCTGAAGTTGAAGAGTTTAAAAAATGAGCATACTTATGGCCTGTATATTCTTTCCATCTTTCTTCAAACTCAATAGTTTTAAAACCCAATCCAGTCCATCCTTTTTCAAAACATTCCCTAATTTCACTCAGACATTCCTCAATATGATAAGTTGGTTTAAATAATTGTATACTCATATGCGCCCTTCCCTTTATTCAATTTAGTTAGTTTATTTTTTCCAAGCTCTAATTATACCTCTTCTAAAATAAGGCGGTAAAAAATCATTTTCAAAATTTAGCAACATAAAACCCTTGGAATATTCAGTATTAAAGTTATGTTGTTTCAATATTCTTCTAATATTAGTTCCATCATTTTCTTTATGATTAGTACTACATACCAATCGAATATTGTTACCCTCTAAGCAATTGCTTAACCCTTTTAAAGCTAATATCTCTGCCCCTTCTATATCCATCTTAATTATAAAAGAATCATGCTTGTTAATATATTTATTCAAGGTAATTTCATTACAATTATTTTGATCAGATACATATTTATTAACTATTTCCACTTTATCTATCCAAGGTTCAAATGTTGCCGATAACGCTTCTCTCCATTCATCTTGACACTCAAATATATAAAGTTTTTTAATCTTGTCAATATTATCAAGAGCAATCATCCCTTCAGCCGCGCCAACATCAAGAAAGACATCTCCATTTTTAACTTTAAACTCATCGTTAAAATATAAGTGAGGGCTATTGTAATCCTGCTCTATCAATAAAGCATTATAAGCACTTTTGACATCATTTTTTGATGTTTTCCTTGGGAAATACATCTTTTTATTTTTATGTAAAACATATCGCATATTTCTTTTTCTATCATAAAAAACTTCAACATATTTATAATTATATTTTGCTTTATATTCATATGGGAAAGTTTCAATTTTTTTTATTTTTTTTAAGTATTCAAGCTCTTTTAAAAATGGTTCCGCAGCCTTTTGATTACTAAAATAGTTCATTATTTCTATATATTTTAAATTATTTTCTTTTTTATTAATTAAATTACTTCTTAGAAGTCTAATTTTCATTGGGCAATAACTTCTATAAATTTTTTCCAAAATATCTTTTATAATCATTTCTTATCCCTCATAAATTAGACCTTTGTTACTAAAAATCACAATCACTCTCTTTTAGAAAAGGGGCCATCAAATCTTTTTTAGAAATAATCGGGTTTTCTATTTCCCATTTAATATTTAACTCCGCATCATCATATCTAACACTTCGATCACTTTCTTTGTTATAATAATTATCAACCTTATATGAAAATTTCACATTATCAGTTAAAGTTATAAATGCATGTCCAAATCCCCTTGGTATAAAAATCATTTTTTTATTTTCTTCACTTAAAATCACATCCACCCACTGTTTATATGTAATCGAATCTTTTCTTAAATCAATTATATAATCTCTAACACTCCCCGCTAAACATCTTACTAATTTAGCTTGGGCATAGGGATTCTTTTGAAAATGTATCCCTCTTAATGTTCCTTTAAATTTTGAATATGACTCATTATCTTGGACAAAATCAGTATTTAGAACCTCTAAAGTTTTTTTGGAGTATGTTTCCATAAACCAACCTCGTCCATCTTCAAAAATATTTGGTTCTAAAATAAGTACTCCCGGTAATTCTGTTTTTATTATATTCATTTAAACCCTTTCACTTAGTAAAAAATTTTTCCATCTGCTACACATTTAAGATGTCTTCCATATGAAGAATTTCCATATTTCTCTGAAATATTAACTAGAGACTCTTTATTTAGCCATCCTTTTTTATATGCAATTTCTTCTGGAGCTGATATTTTTATACCTTGACGTTTTTCAATCATTCGAACAAAATCAGCAGCATCAATTAAGCTATCTATTGTTCCTGTATCCAACCATGCAAACCCTCGACCTAAAATCACAACATCTAACTTATTTTCTTCTAAATAAAGTTTATTTAAATCTGTAATTTCCAGTTCCCCTCTTGCAGATAGCTTTAATTTCCTTACCTTTTCTAAAACAGTATTATCATAAAAGTATAATCCTGTTACTGCATAATTTGATTTAGGTTTCTGTGGCTTTTCTTCAATAGAAATCACTCTATCGTTTTTATCGAACTCTACAATGCCAAATCTCTGAGGGTCATCAACATAATATCCAAATACCGTTGCCCTATTATGATTTTTCTTAGCTCGTTCTAAATGATTAGTTAATCCATTTCCATAAAATATATTATCGCCTAAAATCATTGCACATTCATCATCCCCAATAAAATCTTCTCCAATTATAAATGCTTGTGCCAATCCTTCTGGTTTTTCTTGTATCCTATATGATAAATGAATCCCCATTGTTTCACCATTACCAAGTAATTTTTTAAAATTATTTAAATCATCAGGAGTAGTAATAATTAAAATATCTCTTATTCCTGCTAACATTAAGGTAGAAAGTGGATAATATATCATAGGTTTATCATATACTGGCATTAATTGCTTACTAGTTATCAATGTTAAAGGGTACAATCTAGTTCCTGATCCACCTGCTAAAATAATTCCTTTCATTACAAACCCTCCAAATCATAATATCTGTAAATTGATTAGTCCTTACCATTGAATAGTATTAATTAATATTAATTCTTAAATAATTGACTTAACATCTTCACTTCCTCAATCTTAAATAAGTGTAATAATCCAATATACACAATTCCATCTATTATTGCTGCCAAACAAAAATATATCATGCGAGGCATCCAAATTGTTGAAACAAGTAAATAATAAATTACATAAGATACCCCCGTTGATATTATAGCACTCCCGGCAATTTTGTACAATTTTATCCAAGATTCAATCAACTGTATCTCACCATATTTTCTTTTAAAAACCAGGTACATGAGAGTCACGTTGCAAGCACTGGCTATGCTCGTTGCTAGAGCTAATCCCCCATGTGCTAAGTAACGTACTAAAATCAAATTTAATATAACATTTACAATTACTGCAGCCACACCGGCTATTAGGGTGCTTTGCATATCCCTCATCGCATAAAAAATTCTTGTAAAAAATTCTGTAAAAGCAAAAAATAAAAGACCACCTACATAAAAGAAAAAAGTAGTTTGTGTGAGCACCGTTGCATTTGAATCAAAGGCCCCCCTTTCATATACAATTTGCACAATGGTTCCACTATACACCAATCCCCCAAATGTACAGGGTAGAGCAACTACCAATATCAAATTAACACCTTTGCAAATCATCTCTTCAAATCGTCTCTGCTGCCCTAAGCTTCTTGCCTGTGTCAACTTTGGATAAATCATCGTCGTAATAATCGAAATGGTAAGCCCCGTGGCAATCCCCACAAGAAGATACCCGTAATTCAAAGCAGACGCACTTCCTTCTGGTAATTGAGATGCCAAGGATTTGTCTACAAACAGATTAATTTGATTAATATAGCTCCCAATAAAGACAGGAAGTGCTAAGATTAGTATACTTTTTGCTTTATTTTTAAAATGAAAATCTAGAGAATAGTGAAATCCTTTTTTCATTGCAAAGAAAAAGACGATTAAAAAGCGAGCAAAACAACCAATCAATAATCCAAATGCTAAAAAATAATATTGATACAATGCACTAATGACGATGCATCCTATTACAAAAATATTCTGCATATAACCCGAAACAATGGGAAGTAAAAAAGATCCTTTATACTGCAAATATGAATCCAACAAGCTTGCTGTAGAGGTAAATATAACATAAGAGAAAGTAACCTTGACAAAGAAGCTTGCCAGTTGAGCTGTTTCACCTAAAAACCCCGGCGCACAGATTTTAATAATAAAATCAGAAAAGATAAATCCAAAAATAGATGAAATAATAGATATAATAAATAACAGATTGAGGATTTGGCTGGTAAATAGATTGGCTGCCTTCTTCCCCCGATGCTCTATTATTTCTGAAAACAATGGTATATAAGCTGTCGCTACAGCACTAAATAATCCCCCAAAAATAATCGTTGGAATGGCAGTAGATAGTACATAAGCATCTGTTACATAGCTGGTTCCAAACCCACTTGCCATAACCATTTCCCTAATAAAACCAAGTAGTTTCGATCCCAAGGTCAATACTGCCATTAAAACAGCTGTCTGTGCGGCTGTCCTTTTTATTCCACTCATCTATTTCACCCCAAAAGATTTACAAATTCTATATCTGATTTTGCGCTCGGTTCTGCGCCTTGTTCCTTCCATTTGCTTACGCTATCCTCTTTCCAATAAAAAATCACTCCCTGATTCAACTCCGGCTCTGCCAAGCAGCATTCTTTTAAGGCCAATCTCACGATTTCCATCATTTCATCCTCCGGCCCCACTATGTAAATTTTCTTCCCTTGCTTTTGATAAAAGTCTGATAATTCTCGAATCTGATCTGTCAATTTTATCACTGCACCATAAGAAATTTTAATATACCGTAAGGTTCGTTCTGCTTTTTCCTTCATACCCTTTGGCGTTAAATTGTATCTCAAAGACTTGGCAGTCTGGTGCTCTATTTTTATAAAACCTTTTTTTACGCATTTCTTAATCAAAAAATTAACTTGTCCCAAAGAAATCCCTATTTCCTTCGCTATTTTCCGCTGAGAAAAATACGGATTTTCCGCTACCACTCTCAAGATATCTAATTCATCGTTCATATTGTTTCTCCATAACAGATAAAATCCACTGCCTAATGTATTGTTCATTTCTTGAACAGTATTATTTTATTCTGAAATGCTTATACCGTCAAGGAGTTTCCCTTATTTCTTAATTTTTTATGCATATTCTATCTTATTTATCAACAAAAGATTTCTTTTTTCTTACAAAACCCGGCATATTATTGAAAACGATACTCATTACCTATATAATCGCATTAGGTAAAATTGTCCTATTTTACTAATTTAATTAAAATTGAGAGGGGAAAAAAATGAAAAAAACAATATCATTCATATTAGTATTAATGCTGGTATTAGCAGGCAGTATCACTGCTTTTGCAGACACATCAGCAGAACAGTCTGTACCTACAGATGTAAAAGACACCTCTTATGAGGCTGCTGTCATGAATCTAATGACAAAGGGCATTCTCAGCGGCTATCAAGACGGAACCTTTAAACCGGAAAATACCATCAATCGTGCAGAAGCTTGCACCATCATTGTCAAAGCTATGAGTCCTACCACTTCTGCAATTGAAGCTGTCAAGGGCAACAATTTTTCTGACATGAACGGCTATAGTTGGGCATCCAATTATATTAACTATGCTGCGGAAAAAGGTATTGTAAGCGGATATAGCGATAGCAAATTCAAGCCAGGCAATAATGTTACCTATGCAGAAATGTGCACAATGCTTGTAAATGCAATGGGATATAAGGCAACGGATCTTACTGGAACTTGGCCGGACAATTATCTAAACAAAGCTTCTGAGCTTGATATTCTGAAAAACATCACTGTCGATCCTGCAAAATCTGCAACTCGAGGGAATGTGGCATTAATGACCAATGCTGCATCCGATGCAATCGCAAAGGCAAACAGTACGCAAATCGCGCCAACAACTCCGGTAACACCGACTACACCTACTCCTTCGGCGGTCGACAAGAAAGATGCCGGAAAATTGAAGGATTACAGCGGACGTGCAACAGGAATGATCCTAAGTACCGCAAAGGTTGTCAACGAAAAAAAAGAAAGTGTAGATCAGATTGAGTTTTTGATGGGTGACAATACCTTGTATGTAAATACGGACGGAAAAGCAAAGCTTCCTTCTCCTATTGCCTTTGATGGGAGTGTATACACTCTAAAGCTTTCTAACGGAATTATCACAGAAATAAATCAAGGTGGCAGCGGTCTTAAGAATTTTGCAGAACTCACTACCACAGGTAAATGGGACAAAGTTGCAAAACGTGATGAACGTATCTTGACAATGGAGAATAGCTCTAACCTAACAGTTATGAAAGATGCTATTTTTTATAAGGCTAAATTGTCCGGAACCAAAATCGACGAGTACAAAACCGCGACCTTAAGCGATATTACAAAAGATAGCATAATTCGTGCCTATGATGTAACAGATGATAAAACAGCAAACGCAGACATTGTCGTGATTGTAGATGCAGACGATGCTTCCAAGCTATAATTGAAAAAGGAAAGAGAACTGAGATGAAAAAAAAGCTAATTGGAATACTATTATCTGTATTACTTCTTACAACAAGCAGTGTATTATGTTTTGCTGCAGAAGGCTTACAAAGCACTAATATAACTACACCCGTTGCACCAACAATGGAATTTACTGGTACTGCTATTAAGCTCTCCCTAGCTGATGCAATCAAACATATGCAAACGGATGGCATTCGTGCAGAAACTGCAAAAAACAACAAAGACAATGATAAGGTACTTGCGGCTGGATATTCCGAAAGTATAAAATCACTCCGTGATACCATCAATGATTACAGTGAAAATGCTGATTTGTGGGGCGATACAAGAAACAGTACAATTGAAAAAAAGATTGCGGAATTAAAAAGAGATTTTGCAAAAGCAAATTTAGAAAATAATTATAAAGCGGAAATGAATGAAATCGAAAGTGATACTATTACTGCTTACTATAACATTCTACAAGCTCAGGATAAGTTGAAGTCATGTCAGGATAATTTAAAGATCCAAAAAAGTATCTTAGATACGACACAAAAAAAATTTGAATTAGGTCTTGTCTCTAAACATGATCTAAATTCTTCTAAAGCAAGCATTTTATCAGCAGAATCCAGTATAAAAGATGCCGATGCCACATTAAAAAACCTTAAAATGGATTTTAATCTTAATATGGGATACTCTTTAATGCAAAATGTCATCTTTACCGATTCATTAAAAGAATTGGAACAGCCAAAGGAAACGCTTTTAATCGCAATCAATAATGGAATTTCTAAACGAATGGAGATTAAGAACGCTGCACTTGGCTTAGAGATTCAGCATATTCTATTGGATAGTTTAAAATACACAATTTCGAAAGCCTCTTCTACGTATGCAAAGCAAGAAATTGATCTTTCAAAAATGGAACAGGAGCTTAAGCAAAAGCCATTGGAGATAGAAAAGGAAATACGCACAGCCTACATGGATATGCAAGCCAAAAAGAGCGCCTTAGAGTCTGCGAAAGCAACGCAAAACTTAGAAAACGAGACTTACCGCTTAGCCTCTATTTCTTATGAAGCTGGACTTAAGACGTTGACCGATGTGCAGGAGGCACAGCTGAAAGCTTTTGAAGCAAATCAAGGTGTCGCATCCGCTATTACTGCATATGATCTTGCTGTATATAACTATCAATACGCACAAAGTGTTGGTACAAAACGAATCAGCTTATAATTTTGATATGGATTTGAAAATAGCCATCGACATCACTTTAGAACCTTGTCAACGGCTATTTTCTTTTATAAGCAATGTTACTTAACGGGGAATATTATTGATAAGGATCTCTACTAAACGAATCAGTTGATGATCCCCTCTAAGTCTCTCAACGATTTCACATAGCCTTATATCACATTCAGTCGGTTCCCCTTGCATTTTATAAATGGGAGTTAATCCATATTTCCTACTATCATATGTACTTCTGTAATCCATTTAATCGCCTTCCTGTTTTCGAGCATATTAAAATATAAACTATACTTACCAAAACGTATGTTCTGTTAAATGTTTCTTGTATTTCCTTGATTTGAATGCACTCGATTGATCGCCTCCCTTTTCATATTAATATTTAAATATTGAAAAGTGACACTTTTAGGTATTTTACATGCATGTTACTTGTTTTTATTATATCATTTACTAAATAATTTTGTCTAATATACTGTTATTCTTTATTACTTTGGCTTTATGTAATTCCCGGCTTGAATGCTATCTCCTATCCCTTTTGTAGTTGGATCAGTAATCGCATTAATCATACTAAGGAAAACAGCGACTACAACTACTGGATTTTGAAGTGCCTGTACGAGCACTTTAAAAAGCCGTTCCCATGTTGTTATTTCTTCCCACATAATACCAAAGTAGGCTAAAATAGGGCCGAATATTGCACATATTATTTGAGCCAAAAATACTGGGTTTCTTACCCGTACTCTCCAATTAATTTTCATTATTATTTACACCCCTTCTAAGTTCATCAATGCGATGATGTGCACACTTTGTTGATTGTTCGACTGCAGTCATTCTTTCAACAAGATGGTTATGCTTATCTACCTTCTTTTCTAAAGCACCAATTCGATAATTTATAATTTCCTCTGTTGATTTCTGCCCGTTCCAAGCAATCAGCAACTGCACAATTATATTTCCAATGGTAACAATAATTGCTACTATTATAGCTGATTCCATTTTTTGAAATTACCAAATAGCTTATTAATATATCTAGTATTAACAACAAGTACTCTGGCCATATCCTCTGTAAGTTCCAAATCTCCCTGCGAATTCCCGACTAATGCGCCACAATCCACAAGAAGTTTAATTTCTCCTCGTAATACCATTGGCAGCTCTTCCACTTTATTATATCGTTTCATTGTATTTTCTCCCTTCTCTTCACCTATTTTTCTGATGCATCTTAGATAAGGTTCAGGATCAATCGGCACATTACCTACAATCAGTTCAAAATGTAAATGTATCTTCATGTTTATTATTGTTTTTGTACTTGCACCCATTGTTCCAATTTTTTGTCCTGCTTTTAGATTCAATCCTATATAAAAATTTGACTGTTCCTTTAAATGTTGGTATAAGGTTTTGAAATTACCGTGGTTTATAATAATAACCCAGCCACGTACATCATTCCAACAATTTTCTATAACACTTCCATCTGCAACTGCTAAAATACATGTCTCTTTTTTGGAAAAGTCCCTGCCTATATCCACCCCTCTGTGATAACTACTCGCCCCTTTTAAAGCAGTACTTCTTGACCCAAATCGGCTGGTGATTCTTAAAGGAACATCAACCGGTAGGGAGCTAAATATGATACACAAACTACCGCCTCCTTAAGTTTTTCAAAGTATGGCAATGCTGCCCAAAATATCTTTCAAGCAGCATTGCCATTTACTATGCATCAATGAAACATATCTCTTTCATTAATATACATATCCTCTTAAACTAATAGCAGTGTATATACCTACCATTTCTGATGAAGGCATAATTGTAAATGAAATTGAATTTTCATTATAAGAAAACTTTCCAATTTCAACTTGTCCAGCTGATAAATGATCTAACCGCTGTACAAAATATTGCGCTCCCTGATTGTAATATTTTCCACGATCGTATCCCACTTCGAATACATTGTACCTATCAGCATCCTTGTCATGATATAATTGTCTTTTAAGGGTGTTAGCCTCACTCGATAAATTGCCAATATAATCTGCATCAACATATGATCTCTTCACTGTACCGTCAGGATTTCTTACAATATAAATATCTGCAACAAATCGGTCACCATTAAACTCCTCAACTAATCGAATCATCTTTGGGAAATAACCCGAAATTCCACTATCAAAATTAAAGGTCAAACGCTTACCATTATCAACCCACCCTGATGTAATCTCCTGGTTATCACGTAATTTAAACTTGGTTTTATACCCACCAAAATTTCCTCTTTCCACTTCTGAAATCTGAGTTCTTAACTTACCAAGTTCTGTATAGAAAACATTATCCTTTTCTGAAATCTGAGTTCTTAACTCAGCAAGCTCTGTATGAAGCCACTTATCCTCCGGAGAACCATCCGCTTTTAATGTATTAATCTGTCCACTATTAAGCTTTGCCAAAACATGAATCGGCGGAGCACAAAAGATTTTATTTTTTCTGTCATACCACTTTCCTACTAAAGATTGATCATAGGTAGAAATTTCTATTTTCTTTTCATCTGTTACCATTGATTCTAACGCTACAACTTCAATTACGATATCCTTTTCATCCAAAATAGCATAGTAAAACATGATATCCTCAAATTCTCCAGTTTGTCTGTTGTACTTTTTTCCAATTAATGACTGATCATTTGTCGAAATTGCGATGTACTTCGGATCGGAAATCGTAGATGGAAGAGAAACAATTGTCTCTACCACATCTTGGTCATTCAGATATGCATAATAATGCATCGTCAATCCCATTGTTTCATTTTTGTTTAAATCTTCTTTCATTTTTTATACCTCTTTCTTTTCACCTTTGCTGCATAGGAAATTTTTTAATTCATTGCAGCTATACAAAAAAATAACTTTTCGGGGAGTACACCCAACTGCTAACTAAAAGCTTTTGATTACAAATTTCCTATTTTCACATCATTTCCACCTCCCAATAAAGCAAGATACATTAAGAATCTCCTGCTTGTACTAATTCATTGCATAAAAAAAGACCCTCTGTCATTTACAGCAAGGTCTTCTTATGAAGTTATGTAGTATTCATTTCCCTACTTAACTTGATATCATAGTATCACGTGAAAGAAACAATTTCCTCTCATTTTTTTCTCATTTTAACCGAACAATAGTTTTTTAAATCTTTTTACAGCCTCATCCTTCTTTCGGTAAACGGTTGCAGGTTCTCTTTCCAATTCTTCACATAGAATATCCAATGCATCTTGACGCTTTGATCCTGTTTTAAAAAAAACTTCTAATATCCGCTTTTCTTCCTCCGTCAGTCGCTTCCATGCATGATCATATAGTTTTCGTTCTGCATTAAGCTCATCTATCCGCTTTTTTACAGTTTCTTTTTGGATTACAAGATTAATCACTGCATCATTTGTGATACTTTTCTGAACCCGATCTTTATCACATTGAATAGATTTTAATCCCTTGTCATTCATTATTTCTTGATACTGCTCTTTTAATGATTCCAATGCCGATAGATTATCTTCCCTATTTCGAATCATCTCCTCAGCAATCCTATTATAATTGATATACTTATCAAACATACTATTCAGCCCCCTTCTAACCCCTTAATTAAAAGTTCTTATGCTTTCATTAAGTGCACCCTCCTAAATGCATAACATAAATTTTAAAACAACAATACCTTTTTGTTATATATATACTACCTCTTTGCAATAATCAAGTCAACCGTTAGAAACAAAATATTGCAACGTGATATTCAACGTGCTACTATATAATATAAAAGGCAGGTGATTGAATTGACAATAGGTGAACGTATTAAAGAGCTTAGAAAAGAATTGAAACTGAATCAGACGGAATTTGGTAATCGAATTGGACTAAAACAGACTGCAATCGGCATGTATGAAAATAACCTCCGCGGAGTTGCCGATCGTAGTATTCTTCTGATTTGTAAAGAATTTGGTGTCTCAGAAAAATGGCTTCGAAATGGACAAGGTGAAATGTTTATTAATATGACACAAGATGAAAAAATTATCGCTCTTACAGCAAGGTTACTTGATAATCAGTACAATTTTAAAAAAGCACTACTGACTACAATACTTGAAATGACAGAAGAAGAAGATGCTGTTCTGAAAGCGCTTTTCTATAAGCTTTCAAATGCACTGAATGAAGAAAATAATATGTAGTAAAAACCCCCCTTGAATCACTCCAAAGGGGGTTTTCTTCTCTGACAAAGTCAGATTTTTAATTTCTACTAATTATTTAACATATGCACTCAATTTATAGAGTAAATGCATAAGTTGAGCTAGCACCTGCATTATGAGTAGCTGTCTCTGCTACTCTAACTAAAACGGTAACTGCACCAGTTACATCTGGAGTATTGCTTCCATTAAATGCAGTCCAATTAGCACCAGCATCTATGGAGAATTCCATTGCAGTAGTTAAACCAGTAAGTGTATTTGCAGAATCATCAGCAGTTACACCTACTACAGCAGGACCATCAGCCTTAATAATTTCAACAGTATAAGTTGTTGTCTTTCCATTAACTGTTACTGTTAATGTTTGACTTGCTACTACTGCTGAACTATTAAAACCAGTTACATTAGCTGTTGTAATATCTTCATCTTTCTTAGTTCCATCACTGTATGTTCCTTCAATCACTAAACCAGCAATATCAAGCGCATCCCCAACTTTATAAGTTAATTTAGATGCTGCTGTTTTAACTGCTATGCTATCTAATGCAGGCTTTTTAATAACAGTCTTTTCTATAGTTGTATTAGTATAGTATACCTTAACTGTATTATTTCCATCATTAAATTTAGTCATATCAGAAACAATTACTTTGTTATCAATTACAACGTAACCTGTGATAACGTTTCCATTAACAGAAACTCCAGAGAATGCACTCTTTGGCTGATTAGTTACGATTTCAACAGAAGTTGCATCGTTTTCAATCGTTACATCACCAGTTGAAGGAGTAGAAGGAGTTACATTATCCTTCTTATAGATAACAACGATATCCATTAAATCATTATTGTTATCGTCCTTAGTATCATAGAACCATACAGAAGAACCTGCTGTTAAAGTATCTAAATCGCTATCTGTTCCATAATCCCAATCTGTTCCATCATTGATGTAAATTGTTGCATTTCTATCAACAGTTACAGTTGAATTTTTAAGAATTCCCTTAGAGATTCCAGCATTCTTGGATGTAAAGATACGATTCTTATAAGTGTAATCACTAGTCTGAAGGTTCTCAATTGCACCAACAGTCATTGTATCGTCACTATCAAGGATAGTAGTTCCATTCCAAACCTGAACCAAATCACTTAATTCATTGTTTGCATTGAACTTCAACTTGAATAATCTTAATCCAGCGTTTGCATCTGCAGTATCATAATCTGCAACACCAGTTAAACTGCTCTTAGCCTTTGAAGTTGCTTTGTAAGCCTTTTCTGCTTCGCCATTTACAAGCATATCGATTTCATAATCGGAATCAATAGTCTTCTTGTATCCTGTAGCTACACCATAGATAGCATCAGAAGCAGCATAATCGAAGATTAACATAGAAACAATCTTACCTTTTTCAGTTACGTAAGCTGCATAAGTATCAGAAGTATCTAATACCTTATCTAATGTAGTAACTCCGTACTTGTCTTCATCATTTCTTTGATTTAAAGAAGCAACTGTCTTAGAGTCTTCTGCCTTTTCTTCATAAGAGAAGATTACTGCATTCTTTGCAATTTCACGTCCTGCATAGTAACCGCTCTTAGTAATATCAGATTTACCTACTTTATCAGGAGTTGCTTTTGAATTGTCATAATTCTTACTGCTAGATGTTAAGTTTTCAAATGTATCAATAACACCATCTTTATCAACACCATACTTAACAATAGCACCAGCAGTTAATGCTGAATCCCATCCGCCTGCGGTAGTAACACCAGCTACTAAGTCTTTTGCATCTCCGAACAAATCATCATCTACGTTAAATGTTTTATCCGTACCGTCTGCTAAGAACAACTTAATCTGATGTTTTTCATCAATTCTTCCGCTTGCAGCATCGCCTAGCTTTAATACGATAGCAAAGTTGTCTGCGTTACCGGAGATTGCTTTGTAGTCGTAGATATAGCCATAAGCATCCAAGTATAATTCTACTTCATCTTCAGTATCAACATCATCTGCATCTACTTCAGCAGTTGTAACACCATTCTTGTTTAACTTATCTTGTGCAAACTGATAATCTTTTCCACCGATAGTTATCTTATTGTCATTGGTAGATTCTTTCTTTTTAGTAATCTGACCTTTAACGGCTTCCGTTCCTACTGCTACTCTGGTAATTTCTTTATCAGATCCACCAGTATAAACGTATACGATGTTACCTTCTTTGATATCACTTAAGGAATTAGCGCCGATTAATTCGAAAGAGTTTGCATCGATTTGATCGTCATCATCTTCAGTGAAATCTTTTCCTAATAAAGTTTTATTGTTTTTAATCGTTTTGATGTCATCAGCATCTACAGTTTCCGCTTTATCAACACTCCATTTAGAAACAGAGTAGATACCTTTTACAGTTTTTCCGGAAAGATCTGCTGCAATTGTTACAAAAGTATGATCCTTTGTGGAATCAATTGTCTTACCATCCTTTAAGATAGTAGTATCTTTTGAAGATGCGGAATCACCGTTTACAAATTCAGAAGCTGCATAGTTAGACTTAAAGAATTTTTCAGTAGAAGTTCCTGCTACACCATTCTTATAAATGTCATCCAATTTGTATTCAGTTCCGTCTGCAGCCTTAAGTACTTTATCTCCGTCTTTAAATTCACCAGTAATGAAATCAGACTTTACATCGCTGATAGCGATAATCTTTCCGTCATTCTTTCCCTTAGTCATGGTGAAAGTCTTTGCACAAGCTCCAATGTAAGCCTTAATGTTTACTAAAGCATCATCAGCATCAGATTTTGTGATGATGGAATAACCATCTACACCATGAGAGGATTCTTCTGCATCTAAGTTAGAGATAACTTTGATAGGATCTCCATCCTTATCCTTCTTAGGCTGGTATACACCATCTGCATCTGCATAACCCATGTCAGCAGTCAACATGTTGTAAAGGTAGATTGCGATGTCTCCTCTGTTAGCACCAGCAGCACCGCCAGCTTTTACATCATCAGTCAAACCTAAAACTCTTGCCTTCTGTACATAGATTGCAGGCCAGCTTCCATTCATTTCTTTGCAAGCCTTTGTGTATCCAAGTGCACTTACGATCATAGTCAAAGCTTCGTCATAGGATACAGTCTTTCCAGGCTTAAAGGTTCCATCTCCGTAACCGTTGATGATTCCTAAGCTCTGAGCATATCCAATATAACCTTCAGCCCAGCCATAGCCAGCCATGTCTTTGAATGTGCTCTTTGCACCATTCGCATTTGCTTCCAATCCTAATTCAGCAATGATTAATTTTGCCATTTCAGCTCTGGTTACAATATTAGACGCCTTATAGGTGCCATCTTCGTAACCGCTAACTACTCCAAGAGCAGATAATGCTGTTACAGCACTTTCGAATTCGGTTCCAACTACATCTGTCGGAGTTGCAGTTGTTTTCGCAGCAGTCGTAGTTGTAGCTGTATCTGCGAATGCGAATCCAAAGCTTCCCAGTACCAGTGTAAGCACTAATACTAATGAAAGTACTTTCTTCATCTTAAAATTCCTCCTTTAAGGTATTTTCTTCTGAAGGGGACTCATTTTTTAATTTGTACGCAAACCATCCTCCCCTTCTGAAGATAATTTGACATTATTTATAGAAATGCAGATGGATACCCACCACATATTCTATCACAGTGAATTATACCCTTATCCGCTTATTGTCGTCAACAAAATGGGGGAATTGTAATATTACTGTAATAAAGTAAATTGCCCACTACTTCCTTTAAAATTTATTGATTTAAAATGCTTCGATAAGAGTTCTCTTGCAATTACTATTATATCTTTTGCAAGAAAAAAGTCTATTACAGCCATATTACAAAACCGTTATGCTTTTGCGTCGAATATACAAGGCTTATTATAATTCTTTCAGTGTTGGATATTTGTCAACTCCATTATACTCCCATACTGTTTTCGTATCGGTTCCATTAAATGCGTTCATTACCTGCAAAACATGCTCTTGTCCACCTTCTATACGTATTGTCGCATTCCCAGAAAGTTGTTCTTTACTAAGCATAAGCACTATGGACAAGCCGGAATTGTTTTGATTAATCCCAATGGGCTCTTTTGCGGTCTCCGCAAGCCAAAAACAATTGCTTAAAGAACCTAGATTTCTTCCTGCTAAGCTTCCTTTTTGACCGTCACCGGACACTTCCCCCATATTATGAACATTTAAAATCCTACCAACATTCTTCCCTGCAATTCCTCCGATAGCATTCTCTCCATAAATATGACCCAAGTTATAACTATTATTGATGAGTGTAGCAGACTCTCCTGCGATTCCGCCACTGTTGCTTGCCTCATTACCCCCCACTCGTCCCTCATTATAACATTTTATTACTTTCGATTTTTCTTCTTGCTGAAATCCAATTATACCTCCAACGGTGTTGGTTCCATTGACTTCTCCTTCGTTCTTGCACAATTGTATCGTTCCTTCATTTCTCCCAACAATACCTCCTGCATTCAATCCGTCTACCTCACCTGAATTCCAACACTCATTTATTGTCATACGATTGCCCTGAGTATACCCTGCAATCCCACCAGAAATTCCACTGGACGTAATGCTTCCTTTATTATTACAGTTATATATTGTGACACTAGCATTGCTACTGTCAGCAATACCAACGATTCCTCCTGTGTTTCTATTTTTCCCCTCTACCGTCCCATAGTTCATAGAATCTCGTAAAGCGTGGTTCATCACCGTTAAATCTTCCGCATCTACACAACCGGCAATCCCACCAACATTTTGGCTACCGATTACACTTCCCCGATGTTCACACTTGTTTAAAGTCTGCATCCCTGCATGGTAGAAACCAACAATGCCTCCTGTACAGGTGCCGCTACCTTCTACCTTTGCATAGTTGGTGCATTCAAATAAATTACCGCTACTGTATCCAACAACACCTCCCAGCATATTACCTTCTCTCACGGAAGTAGAGCTTTCTACACTACATCCAGAGATTTCCCCGGATGCATAGCCCGCAATTGCTCCCGTATAAGACCCTCCTTCGTTTTCTATCTTACTATCTGCAAGACGAATATTTTGAAGCTTACTTCCGGTGCTTGTCCAACCAAATAAGCCAGCAGCATCGGATTTCACTTTTTTATTTCTTCCATCATTTTTGGTATCACTATCAATCTTTAATCCTGAAATTGTATAATGATTACCATCGAAATGCCCTAGAAAAGGTGAATCTTTGCTTCCAATAGGCTGCCAGTTTCCACTTTGCCAATTGGCAGAAACCTCTCCCAATGGAGGCGATGTCGTCGCGAAATCAGTTGTAACTTCAATATTTTGAGTCAACTTGAAATAAACTCCGGCTTGGTTATGCTCTCTCACGTGATCCAACTGCTCTTGGTTTGCAATTTCATAAGGTGCATTTTCTGTTCCATTTCCCTGTGTAAAAACACCTTTTGGTAACTTATCAAGTGATTCCTGACTCGTATCAGAACCATTTACGGTTTGCGGCAAATGTGTTTTCATACAGCCACTGATTACAATTGCCGGTTGTGTCGTTGCTGTCTCTGTGCTTTGCCCCTTTCCAGCAATTACACTTTCTTTTTTCTTTATCTGCAAAAGAAGCTGTACTGCTTCTGCTCTTGTAATAGCATTCGTCGGACGGAAATTGCCTTCCGAATCTCCCTTCATATACCCTTTCTTAAACATCAAGTCCACTGCATTGTAGGCCCAAGGGTCAATGAGCGCTTTGTCCTTCGCCGTTTCTACACCCGAATGGCTTTCCGTGATGATGGAAGGAAGAACCGTAGAAGCTACTTGTGCCGCTTCCTGACGCGTCATCATTCTGCCGATTCCAAAGGTCCCATCGGGGTATCCCTTTGTCATACTACCCGCAACCGCCGTTTTCACCGTTGGAACATACCATTCAATCGGATCCACATCAGAAAAGCTTAACTTTGTGTTTGTAATGTCCGGCTTTTGTGTCAATATCTTGCTCATCAGCGTATAAAACTCTTCCCGCTTAATTAGGTTGTCCGGTAAAAAGGTACCGTCTGGATACCCGCCGGCAATATTGAGCTGTACTGCTTCTTCAATGGCACCCTTTGCCCAATGATCGGAAATATCCGAAAAAACCGTGGTTTTTGTTACATTCCCTATGGGAGTGGTACCCTCTGCGGTCGCTGCAACACCATTCATCCCAATAAAGAATGCTGCCGAAAGCAAAAGCGATGTAATCTTTTTTAAATTCATGATTCTTAATTCCCCCTTACTGCAATCACCATTATTTTTTCAAAAGCTACATTTATATATCTATTTATACATGTGTTATATAAATTAAGATTGCTTTTATGAAGACAACCTTTTCGTAAAACCATTATAACCCTCTCTTCAAAGCAGTGTCCAGCGTATCTATCGATTTAACCGTTTCCACATACAAAAACCACACTCATCAAATTAGATAAGTGTGGTTTGTTGCTTAATTTTTCATAGACTGCATGACCGAACGATGTTCAATGATTTGACACAAACGTTCAAACTCTTTTAACTCTAATACATTCTTTTTTTCATCCTGAATCATATAAATGCTATCGCTGTGTTCATTCATAAACTTCACGATATCTTGAAATGATAAAAACGGGTCGATAAATATAACATCTCTCGATCCAATCACGCACACATCCATTCTTTCCGGAGATATGGATCTTGACTTACTGCGTTTTTCCATTACTTTGACTAAACTATATTTCCCATACATTACGCCACCTCCATTTTTCCCCATGTTCTCCCAATTTAAAGCCTTTTGCAGGTGCGAAACGATTATAATAATTTGAAACAAAATTAATACAAAGTTATTTTTTTACTTTGTTTTTTCATTATACCCTATTCCCCATCCCAACGCATCAAAAAAATTATATTTTGTGATTATTTTTTCTTTTTAAAGAAACTTGCTTTTTGTTGATACCCCTATATTTTTCTGCTATAATTTCAATATTGTTTGGACATACCGTCCAGAGAAAAAGAAAATATTGGTAATAACATTAAAATTGTTTTATGTAATCAACTTAAAACAATTTATTTCATTGTGTACGGAATGGGGGAAAATATGAAAATCGGTTTTGATGCAGACAAGTACATTGAAGAACAAGCAAAATATATCTTAGAACGAATCAACTCCAATGAAGGAGAACGACTCTATCTTGAATTTGGCGGAAAGTTGGTTCATGATAAGCACGCCATGCGTGTTTTACCGGGTTTTGACGAAAATGCAAAGATTAAACTTTTGCAGAGAATGAAGGAACACGCAGAAGTTATTATTTGTGTTTATGCCGGTGACATTACCACCAATAAAACACGTCAGGATTTTGGTATCACTTATGATTTAGAGGTTCTGCGCCTAATCGATACATTCCGAAAGTACCAACTGAGCATCAACAGCGTTGTCGTGACTCGATATCAGGACGAGCCTGCTGTCAATATGTTCATTAATAAATTAAAACGCCGTGGTATCAAAACGTACAAGCACGGCTACACAAAAGGTTACCCCACTGATGTGGAAACCATTGTAAGTGACGAGGGATATGGAGCGAATCCATATATTGAAGTAACGAAACCGATTGTCGTGGTAAACGGCCCGGGTCCCGGAAGCGGAAAACTGGCAACCTGTTTAAATCAGCTGTATCACGAACACAAAAGAGGACGAAAGGTTCGCTACGCAAAATTTGAAACTTTCCCAATTTGGAATATTCCGCTGAAGCATCCGGTAAATATTGCATACGAAGCTGCCACAGTAGACCTACGCGATGTAAATATGATCGACTCCTTCCACTTGGAAGCGTACAATCAAATGGCAGTAAACTACAACCGAGACCTAGAGGTCTTTCCGGTCGTAAAAAGAATCATCGAAAAAATCACAAATGAACCATCTGAATATAAATCACCTACGGACATGGGTGTAAACCGCGTTGGTTTTTGCATTACGGATGATGAAGCAGTAAGAGAGGCTTCATGCCAAGAAATCATTCGTCGCTATTTGCTTTCCCAATGCGACTATAAAAAAGGAATTATTGATGAAGATGCACTTCTTCGCTCCAAGCTTTTAATGGATGAATTAAATTTAAAAGTAGAAGATCGTATCGTCGTAAAGCCGGCAAAGGATTATGCAGAATATAAGCGTAATTTAGATCAAAAATACGAAAATGTCATTGTAATGGCAGTTGAGCTTCCGGGTGGAAAAATCATAACCGGCAGAAGCTCCAGAAGAATGGTTGCAGGTGCCGCATTGATCTTAAATGCCATTAAAGACCTTTCTGGATTCCCGGATGATATGCTGCTCATATCTCCAGAAGTACTGCAAACCATCCAATATTTAAAAACGGATATTTTACACAAAGAAAAATCAACACTAAACTGCGAAGAGGTTTTGAGTGCCCTGACCATCTCGGCTACCACAAACCCATCTGCAAAAGCTGCTGTGGAGAAGCTTCCATTGCTGAAAGGCTGCAAAGCGCACTGCACTGCCATTTTAAGCGATGTGGACGACCAAATTTTCAGAGATTTGGGCATTGATGCCACAAGCGAAGCGGAATATTCTACAAACAATTTATATTTGAGCTAATGAACGATTTAAAATCACTTGTGCGCAAAGCGGCTGTCGATAATCTTAAGATGGAAGAGCTTATAAAAAGATATGAATCTTTTATTTTAAGGTGCGCTTCTTCTGCCACCCATAGATATATTACAAAGAATGATGATGAATGGTCCATTGCACTGCTTGCTTTTTCGCAGGCAGTGCATGATTATAATGCGGAAAAAGGTGCCTTTCTTTCTTTTGCCGAGCTTGTCATCCGACGTCGCATGGTTGATTTTCTGCGCAGCGAAATGCGTTATAAATCCGAAATTCCAATCGAACCGACACTCTTTCATTCTGAGCCAAGTGAAAATGCCAGTTCACTGGCACTACATATAGAAGTCACAAAAAAAACCATTAAATCAGATCAGATTGACTTGAAATTAGAAATTGAAACGACAAGTGAAATCTTTTCTTCCTATGGTTTTACCTTTTTTGAACTTACGGATTGCTCTCCAAAGGCAGAAAAAACAAAAAAAGCTTGTGCAAAGGCCGTCTGTTATGTATTAAAAAATGAACTTTTGTTACATAATTTACGTAAATCTAAACTACTTCCTATAAAAATAATTGAAAAAAATGCAAAGGTACCCCGAAAAATATTAGAGCGTCACCGAAAGTATATAATAGCAGCAGTCGAGATACTATCCGGAGAGTATCCCGGCCTAGCAGATTATATGCGATTTATCAGAGAGGAGATGGACAAATGAAAGCCGTAGTAACAGAAATAAAAGATACATTTGCCGCAGTCTTATCTGATGATGGTCGCATTATTAAAGTAAAAAATAATAATTATGCGATTGGACAGGTGATTACGATGAAAGAAACAAAATTAAAAGCGAAACACAAGATGATTCCATGGGTAGCTGCTGTGTTTGCAGTCTTCACCATCAGTGGTGTCAGCGCCTATGCGTATTATTCTCCTTATTCCTACGTCAGCCTTGACGTCAATCCTTCCATTGAATACACTCTAAACCGTTTTGATCGTGTACTCGATGTAGAAGCTGTGAATGACGACGGGCAGGACATTTTGGAAGAAATCGGTCTTACAAATATCGAAAACCAAACCATTGAAGAAGCCATTCAACAAACAATAGAGGAAATTGCAGAGAACGGATACTTTGATGGTACCGAAGACGGTGGAATCGTCATTGCCACCTTTGGAGAAGATACTGAAAAAGCTGACGAATTAGCAGAAACCTTACAAGAAACTGCGAAAGAAGCTACC